>JAFDZL010000354.1 GCA_018266935.1 Bacteroidota bacterium
CCCGGCCAAAGGTAGCCTGTATTTTTGGCCCTACCTCCAGCGCTTTGATAGCTATTACCGACGGAAAATAACCCGGTATCTTTGCCGAATCAGCCGTCGAACGCCCTGCGATGATCGTCGGCACCAGGTAAGTGCCGTATTTTTTGGCCAGTTCGAAATCTTCATCATTCATAAAGGTGCCGTGCTCTATCGAGGTAACGCCACCTAAAATGGCACGCCTGATACCTTCAGCGCCATGCGCGTGGCAGGCCACGCGAAGACCGTAATCTTTAGCAGTTTCTACTACTGCTTTGATCTCGTCGATCGAAAATTCCGCTCCTGAGCTGTTATCGGTCAGGTCAAGTACGCCGCCGGTCGAAGCTATTTTGATCACCTTCGACCCCCGTTTTACCTGCAGGCGGACGGCTTTTATCAGTTCATCTCTCCCATCGGCCACGCCGTCGTCCGGACCCATTTTATGGTCGAAAACATCATCTCTGAAACCCGCCGAATTGTCCATGTGACCCCCGCTTGCGGATATGGCACGGCCTGCGGTTATGATGCGTGGACCGTCAACCAAACCCTTCTGGACGGCTTTGGCAAGGCTGATATTTACGCCCGAGCCGCCCAGGTCGCGCACGGTGGTAAAACCTGCCATAAGTGTTCTTTTGGCATAAACGGTGGCCTGGTATGCAATGTCAGCATCGGTTTTGGTGAAGGCATCCATCAGGCTGGTCCGGCTGTGCTGCTCTTCCATGTGCACATGGCAATCGATCAGGCCGGGCATTACGGTCATATTCTTCAGATCGACAATCTTATCGTTCGTCCCGCCGGAAGTATATCCTTTCTGAATATCTGTAATGACATTGCCCTCAACCACAATGGTCATTTGCGATTGGGCCTGATTGGATATGCCATCGATGAGTTTGCCGCACTGGACGTAGGTTTTTTGTGCGAAAGCGAAAGCTGATAAAAATAGCGCGAATAATGCGAAGTAAAATTTCTTCATGCAGAGCCAGTTAATGTTCAGCTAAAATAGAAGTTTTTCTGTAAATACGTCAGACAGCGCAATCAGCCAATATGTTACCCGAAAATTTCAAAAAGTGGATTTACATATTCGGATCGATCCGCCCAAAAACGTGCAATTGCCGTTCGCAATCGAACGGTGTTTAGCACAAGTCATAAATCAACAAATTGATAACCAGTTACTTAATTGAATGGCATGCAATTTATGTAACTTTAACATGCGCGAAAAACTATGTTTACAAACCACACAGCAATAACTTGAACGCCTATAATTTCCATATCAACGTGTATGACCTGGCTTTCCTGGGAACGATACTCATCGGGCTGAGCTTTGCCCTGCAGTTGTGGTTCACGAAAAGGGTTAACGGGGTTGCGAACCGCTTTCTTGCCCTGGCGCTGATCGTGGTCGTCCTTGAGTTGATCCATAGCCTGCCTATTGATATCAGGATACCACTGCAATTTTCGCCGGCGCTTGGCCCGCTCATCTATTTTTATGCGCTGAAAATAACACGGCCGGAATACAAGTTTAACCGAAAAGACTTGCTGCACTTTATCCCGGCATTGGCCGGGCAATTCATACTGCCGAACCCGGCATTGCAATTGCTCACTTTTATTTCAGGCATTACCTATCTGTATTATGCGCATAAGCAGATCGAACGTTTTTACCGGCGGCTCAAATTTATCGGTGGCGACCGATGCCGGTACGGATTACGGTGGCTGCATAAACTACTTAAGGGCTTTAGCTTACTATGGCTAATGTGGATACCTTACACCGTCGCCTGGTATTTTTATGATCATGGTTTAGATATACAAGCCTATTACTCTTTCTATTTTGCTATAGCGGTAATGCTGATCTGGATAGCGGTTGTGGCATTGTCAAGGCCTGAATTTACCGTGCCGGCGCCCGCTCAGCCGGTTTCAAAATTGCCCTCCGCTGCGGCGATGAAGCAAAAAGGCATTTGGTTGAAAAAAGTTATGGAAGTTAACTTGTTTTACCAGGACGCTGAACTAAGCTTAAACTCGCTTGCGGAAAAGCTTGACCTGACCGCCCACGAATTATCCCGTATCATCAATACCGCACTCAAAAAAAACTTTCATGATTTTATCAGCGAATACCGCGTGGCGGATGTTATTCAAAAAATGCAGGACCCGGCATACGACCATCTCACCCTGCTGGGTATTGCCTATGATTCCGGTTTCAACTCAAAAAGCGCATTTAACAGGATATTTAAGGAAATGACGGGGCTAAGCCCGGTAGAATGCAAGACGATGCTGAAAAAAGAGTTCCCAGTTTATAAACCGGGACGCCAGCGCCATTTTGCGGTAATAATTTCGAACCATGAAACCATACCAAAGTGGTCTCATGAGAAATCAAACCGCAATTTTATGTTTAAGAATTATTTAAAGATTGCACGCCGCAACCTGATCCGTAACACGGCATCTTCCCTCATCAACATCGGCGGCCTTGCCGTTGGTTTAGCTTGTAGCCTGCTTATTTTACTGTGGGTACAAAATGAGTACGCCATGGATGCCTGGCATCCGAACGACGCGCGCCTTTATGCGATCTACGAACGGATATACATTGGGCACAAGGCCAATGCAGGGTATGGTGCCCCGGCGCTTATGGCTGATGAAGTGAAAAAAGTGTACCCGGAAATAGAATATGCCACGCAATTTGACTGGGGCACGCAAAATACTTTCCAGGTAGGCGAAAAAATAGCCAAACTGAACGGCCATTTTGCCAGCGCGGATTATTTCAAAATGTTTGGCAATAAGCTCCTGCAAGGTAATGCGCAAAATGCACTGAACACGCCGGCAAGCATTAGCATTTCACGCAAAATGGCAAAGCAGTTTTTCGGGAGCCCGGAGGCTGCTATAGGAAAAAGCATCCGCTTCGAGAACATGAAAAACTTTACCGTGGGCGCAGTTTTTGAAGACCTGCCCGCGACATCATCCGAAAAATTTGACTACCTGGTGAACTGGGACGAATTTATGCTGGAAAACTCGGGGTGGGCTAAAGATTGGGGCAATACCGGCCCAAGAACCTATATTATGCTGCGGGCAGATGCAAAGCCAGCAGCTTTGGAGAAGAAGCTTGTACATTTCCTGGACGCTTACAATAAGAAGCAAAAACCGGGTGTATTTACGGTAGCGTTAGGAATGCAGCCTTACAACAATATCTACCTGCACGGCAGTTTTACCGGGGACAAACTGGATGGCGGGCGCATCGAATTTGTGAGGTTGTTCAGTATCATAGCGATTTTCATATTGCTCATCGCCTGTATCAACTTTATGAACCTGAGCACGGCGCGTTCGCTGAGCCGGGCCCGCGAGATCGGCGTCAGGAAAGTCGTTGGCGCCTTGCGTTCATCGCTCATTAAGCAATTCATCAGCGAATCCATGCTGATCACGGTCATTGCTGTTGGGTTTTCATTGATCCTGCTGATTGTACTCCTGCCCGTATTCAACCAGGTCACTCTGAAAGAGATCAGCCTGCCTTTTGGTGACCCGGGGTTTTGGCTCAGATTACTGCTGATCACATTGCTCACGGGCCTGTTAGCCGGAAGCTATCCCGCGCTGTTCATGTCATCTTTTAATCCCGTGAAAGTGCTGAAGGGAACGCTGAAAGCGGGCCGCGGTGTGACTTTGTTTCGCAAGAGCCTGGTGGTGTTTCAATTCTTTCTTTCTACAGTGCTCATTATCGGTACGGTCATCATTTCGAGGCAAATAAATTACATACAGACCAAAAACCTGGGCTATAACCGCGAAAATCTGATCTACCTTCCATTGGACGGCGATCTTCCAAAAAAATACGATATACTGAAACAAGAGGCGCTGCAACAGCCGGGAATTCAAAGTATTAGCCGCATTAGCCAAACGCCAACCAATATTAAAAACGGCACCAGCGGAGTTGTATGGACCGGTAAAGACCCGGATAACCGGACGCAGTTTACCCAGGCGTCCGTTGGCTATGATTTTGTAAAGAGCATGAAGATTACAATGGCAGCCGGACGTGATTATTCCAAAGATTTTCCAAGCGATTCTGTGGGCTACCTGGTGAACGAAACGGCCTTGAAAGTGATCGGTTACAAGGATCCGATAGGGAAACCGCTAACCTTTTGGGGCAAAAAGGGCACGATCATCGGTGTGATCAAAGATTTCCATTTCAATTCCCTTCACGAGCAGATCAACCCTCTGGTGCTTCGTTTCGGTGAAAAAGAGACTTACGGTGCCGCGTTGATACGGACGAAACCGGGAAAAACAAAGGAGGCTTTAGCAACTTTGGAGCCGATCTGGAAACAACTGAATCCCAATTTTGCTTTCAATTATACTTTTTCGGATGATGAGTACCAAAATCTTTACCAGAATGAACAAGTGACTGGCAAACTATCAGATGCCTTTTCATTCCTCGCAATTTTTATATCGGGTTTGGGCCTGCTGGGCCTGGCTATGTTTACGGCCGAGCAGAGGGTTAAGGAGATAGGAATACGCAAAGTGCTGGGCGCTAGCGTGGGATCGGTATTTGGATTACTGTCGAAAGAGTTTTTAATACTGGTGGTTGTCGCACTCTTCTTCGCTATACCCGTAGCCTGGTATATTATGCATAAATGGCTGGAAAATTTTCAGTTCTACGTTACTATACAGTGGTGGATGTTTGCACTTTCAGGTCTGCTGATCATTGTGATTGCACTGGCTACCATAAGTTTTCAAACCATCAAGGCGGCACTGGTAAACCCGGTGAAGAGCCTTCGCTCTGAATAGTTTGCAGTTGCCCGTTGGCAGTTTGGACTAATTTCTTAGAAACTAAACCAATGAACTAATGAACCAATGAACTAATTTAGTTTACTTGAATGCTTATAACTTCCATATCAACCTGTACGACCTGGCCTTCCTGGGAACGATATTTATCGGGCTGAGCTTTGCCCTGCAATTGTGGTTCACCAAAAGGGTTAACAGGGCGGCTAACCGGTTTCTTGCCCTGGCGCTGGGAGCCATGGTTTTGTGGATGGTTTGGATATTGGGTATTGATGCCAAACTGGGATCCATATTTCCGCGCTGGAACTGGCTGCCGCTCCAATTTTCGCTGGCGCTTGGCCCGCTGATCTTTTTTTATGTTCGTAAAATAACCTGGCCCGCACAGAAATTCTGTTGGAAGGACCTGCTGCATTTCGGTCCCGTACTGCTACAACAAAGCGTCCTGGTATTGGCGATCAGCCAGAGCGTGCGGACAGATTCGGCGACTTACGATACACTGATCTTTAAGCAGCTGAACCCAGTATTGTACCTGTGGACAGCTATTTCAGTTATCACCTACCTGTACCTGTCTCACCGCCTGATAGAACGCTTTTACCGGCGGATGAAATTTAATGAGTTGCGCGACCGGTACCGACACGAATTGCGATGGTTGCATCGCTTACTGATTGTGTTTGGATTGTTATGGTTCCTGTGGATATCGTTACTTGCCGTGGATCAATTTTATTATCATCAGCAGTTAGGCATCCATGCTTATTACCCTTTGTATTTGCTTTTGGCAGTAATGATGATCCGCATAGCAGCCGAGGCCTTATCAAGGGCTGAAATTACAGCACCTGCCCCACTTCAACCGGTTTCAAAACTACCGCCCCCCGCGGCGCTAAAGCAAAAAGGTGCTTGGCTAAAGAAGGCCGTAGAAGTTAACCGGTTTTACCTGGATCCTGAACTGAATTTAAACTCGCTTGCTGAAAAGCTTGGTCTGAGCGTCCACGAGTTGTCGCGGATCATCAATACCGCGCTTAAAAAAAGCTTTCATGATTTTATTAATGAATACCGCGCTCGGGATGTGGCCCGGAAAATGCGGGATCCGGCATACGACCATCTAACTCTGCTAGGTATTGCATACGATTCCGGTTTCAATTCAAAAACCAGCTTTCACCGCATCTTCAGGCAAATGACCGGGAAAAGCCCCGCTGAATATAAGACCGAACTGAGAAAAGAAGGCCCATCCTATAAACTGGAACCCCATTCCCGAATCGCGCCGTTAGTTTTGAGCCATGAAACCATGCTGAAATGGTCTCACGACACATCAAACCGCAATTTTATGTTTAAGAATGATTTGAAAACCGGCTGGCGTATGATCATGCGCAATAAAGCCTACAGTTTCATCAACGTAATTGGACTTGCACTGGGAATTTGTACATGTATAGTTATTTTCCTCATTACGGATTACGAGTTCAGCTTCGACAAATTTCATCATGATGGCGATCGCATTTACCGTATAGTTGGTGAAGCACAGGCGCCAAGCGGTGAAAAGGAGTTCTTAAATAGCCTTGTTCCTGACGTAGCAGGGTTTCAATATGCAATACCTGGATTCGAAGCCAAGGCGGCATTGCATTTCATTAATCCGAAGGTGAGCATCAGAAATAGCAATCAAAGAGTAACAGTCTTTAAAGGTGACAATGAAATAATAATTACTGAGCCACAATACTTTGACATTTTTAAATACAAATGGCTCGCCGGCAACCCGGCCTCTGCCCTAAGCAAACCCAATCAAATAGTGCTTAGTGAAAAAAGAGCCCATATATATTTCGGCAATACTCCATTGTATAAAATGATTGGCCGAACCATGGTTTGTGCTGATTCATTACAGTTAACCGTTTCTGGCATAGTAAAAAATTGGGATAAAAACACAGATTTCGGCTATTCCGCCTTTATGTCTATCTGCGGCATCCAAAACGGGTTCTTGAGAAAATTCATACCGACCGACGACTGGAAGGGCCTATGGCCACATCAGACCATGGTTTTTGTAAAATTGTATAAGGAAGTGACTGCTGCACAAGTCAATGCTCATTTCGCAGCGTTTATTAAGAAGAATGTAAAACTCTCACCCGGCGCAAAGCTGACGATGGAGCTTCAGCCGCTGACCGATATTCATTTTTCCACGGACTTTCTTAGGGGAGATGACGGGGACAACTTTAGAAAAGCTTACTTACCGATTCTATACACTCTTATTGGCATCGCGGTATTCATTTTGATCATTGCCGTTGTGAACTTTATCAATCTATCAACCGCGCAATCCATAAAGAGGGCAAAGGAAATAGGAGTCAGGAAAGTAATGGGAAGCAGCAGAATGGCACTCGTATTGCAATTCCTAACAGAAACATTTTTATTGACACTATTTGCTGTCGTTACAGCAGTGATCTTTGTAGGGCCTGTTCTCGCGTTGTTCCATTCCTTTATTCCAGAAGGGGTAAAGTTTGATCTTTTCAATACAAGCACAATTTTCTTCCTTATTTCGGTTACCGTTGTTACCTGCCTGCTCGCGGGTTTTTATCCGGCAAGGGTATTATCTTCTTATTTACCCGTATTGAGTTTAAAGGGAGCGGCAGTTCAAAAAGGTACCGGCCAATTGAGTTTGCGCAAAACATTGATCGTATTCCAGTTTGCCATTTCACTGATCTTTATCATTGGTGCGATTGTTATCGGCAGCCAGGTAAGGTATATGAACAATGCTGATAAGGGCTTTAAAATGGACGACATCATAACAATGAATAATTTTGGGGATACAAGCAATAAGTTGAATATTCTGGCCCAGCGTATTAAACAAATAGCGGGAGTTCAAAAAGTTATTTTGCAGGGCAACTCGCCGATGGGTTTTGCCCACAATGATGCCAGTTACCTGTATAAAGGTAAAAATGAAAGAAGACTACAAGTCTCGCTAGAAATAGGGGATGAAGATTTTATCCCCTTTTACCAAATGAAACTGGTTGCCGGGCGCAATATAGGACATAGTGATAGTCTGAAAGAATTGGTGATCAATGAGACCTATGCCAAAGCATTAGGTTTTGCGAACCCAGCAGATGCGGTAGGGGTGCTCTTATACAACGGAGCCAATAAACCATTTCCTGTCGTAGGCATAGTCGCCGACTTTCATGAACATTCTTTTCATCAGAGGATTCAGCCTGTGGTAATTGAACACGTCCCGGGCATGGAACAGAGTGTAGCGGTTAAACTGAACTCAAAGGGGAAACAGTTAAGCGACGTAAAAAATGCGATCTCTCAAATTGGTGCGGAATGGAAAAAGATATATCCGGATATCCCTTTTGATTACAGCGTTTTGGAAGAGTCGGTTAAATTGCTTTACGGGCAGGAGCAAAATACGGCCACGCTTATCAATGCAGCGATGTTCATTACGATATTTATATCGTGCATGGGCTTATTTGGCCTGATCATGTTTACGGCACAATTAAAAACCAAAGAGATAGGGATACGCAAAGTACTTGGCGCCAGCGTAGCAAACATCGCTGCGATGCTAAGCAGGGAATTTATTGGCTTAGTCGTAATGTCCATATTGATAGCTTCGCCCATTGCCTGGTATTTTATGAACCAATGGCTCCAGGATTTTGTGTACAGGATACATTTTTCCGTATGGATATTCGTCGCAGCCGGCGTATCGGCAGTATTAATCGCTTTGCTAACTGTGAGTTTCCAGGCAGTAAAAGCGGCTTTGGTAAACCCGGTGAAAAGTTTGAGGAGTGAGTGACGTTGACGGCATTTGGCGCGTCTTACTTATATTTAGACCAAAACCGTTGGCATGAACCGTATTTTTTGCGCCCTCACCGGCGCTGTACTTTGCACATTGGCCGTGGCCTCGTCAGCTCAAGACCTGCCCGGTAAAAGAGACTCGATCAATTCTGCCGCCCTCGGCCAAAAGCGATTTATACAGGTGGTATTGCCGACCGGCTACAAACCCGGGTCGGCGGATAAGTATGATGTGATCTACGTAACAGATGGCGACGACAATACAAGAACTATGGCCGATGTAGAGGCATTCGTCAGCCGGGAAGGCTTTATGCCGCCGGCTATTGTCGTCGGTGTTTTGAATATCGACCGGGGTAAGGACCTGACGCCTACGCATGTAAACGACAGCAATAACAGTACATCGGGCGGCGCTCCCCGGTTTTTGGCTTTTTTTAAAAACGAATTGATCCCTTATATCAATAAGACGTATCCCGCCGACGGAGATAATATTCTGTTCGGCCATTCGCTCGGCGGGTTGTTCGTAACCTATGTTTTGTTGAACGATCCACAGGTTTTCAAATCATATATCGCGGCCGACCCCAGCTACTGGTGGGATAACCGCTATATGCTGCCCGATGCGGTTAAAAAGCTGCCAGCATTGTCGGGTATGGAAAGAAGTATATATATCAGTGGCCGGGCTGGCCAGGGTATGCGCGAGATGGCTATCGACCCGATGGATACGCTCTTCCAAAAATACGCCCCGCCTGGCATAGACTGGAAAATAACCTCGTATGCCAACGAGACACACGGCACCATCAGGCTGAAGACGATGTATGATGGCTTGCGTTTCGTATATCAAGGTTTCCGCCAGCGGATGCCCGAGTTTCACCCTATGGCTGGTGTCATGCTCAAAGACAGGCCCATAAAAATCTGGGATTTTGACGACGACACTTTGAAGGCTCATTATACCCTTGACGGCAGCATGCCCACAGGCAACTCACCGAATATTACCAAAACCATGATGCTGAAAAATGCAGGAACTTTCACCGTCAAGGTGTTTACGGGTAACGATAAGTTCGACAAATCAGCCAGCGGAGTTTTTACCGAAGGCCCGGCGCTTCCTCCTTCCCATTTGAACAAAGATCTGAAGCCCGGCGGCCTGCATTACGCTTATTATGAAGGCGAGTGGAGCAAGCTGCCTGATTTTTCAAAGTTGAAACCTGTTAAGGAAGGCCTGGCAGGCAAGGACTTTGATATCGGCAAGATGCCTAAGCAACAAAATTTTGGAGTGGTGTTTACCGGGCAGTTCGAGGCTAAACAAGACGGTTATTATTTATTTGCGCTGGTTTCGGATGACGGTTCCAAATTATACCTCAATGGGAAGGCTTTGGTGGACAATGATGGGCTGCATGACGCCAGTCGCGGTAAGTCATATATCGTGCCGCTAAAGAAAGGCTTTTACCCGATCAGGCTTGAATATTTTCAGAAGGATGAGGGCATAGTTCTAAAACTGGTTTACATAGCGCCGGATAAAATGGACGCTAAAATTCCGGACGCTGTAGCTATTCCCGACGAACTGCTTTACGGCCGCAATTGAAACAAAAGGTTTCGAGACGCTGTTGACTTGGCATGAAGACGACTAAAAGACGGGTTACCAAACCCGCCAGTAACGACCCGGTGAAAGAGGCAATCGGCCATCCCGACGGACCGGGGCTGGAAGAAATGTTGGCCGGGCAGGAAGAAAAGAACCTCGAAAAGAAGAATTATAAAGGTAAGAAAGCAGCGAACCCGGATATACCGGTTATTTGAGCTGAAAGCGGAAAGACCAAAGCAGAAAGCTTAACGGAGTGAAATAAAAAAGCCGAGAGAAAATATTCTTTCGGCTTTATGCTTTTCGCTTTCAGCTCAATTAGCAGTATTGCTCAAACGCATGAACCAGGTTATCCGCTATCATTTGCGCCGGGCGACCTTCGATCTGGTGGCGCTCGATCATATGCACCAACTTGCCATCCTTAAACAGGGCCATGGCCGGGCTCGACGGCGGGTAAGGAAGCATATAAGCGCGTGCCTTGTTCACAGCCTCTGTTTCCATTCCTGCGAAAACTGTCACTAATTTATCCGGGTGTTTTTCGTTCTGAACGGCCATTCGTGCCGCTGGGCGCGCCATACCGGCCGCGCATCCGCATACCGAATTCACCATCACAAATACGGTGCCTTCGCTCTCAATAGCTTTGGTTACCGACTCCGCATCCTTTAACTCTTCAAAACCAACCCTGGTCAGTTCTTCCCGCATCGGAGCTACCAGGTATTCAGGGTACATCATATCCGTTCTTAATATTTGTGCAAAAATAAATAATCCTTTTCATTCATATCCAACTAAGTGTAATAATAACATTTAACTGACGGAAGCCGTATAATCCGGCAATGAAAGATCAGCGCCCGGGCCAGGTGAAAATAATGTTAATTTTTCGAAATGTTTTGGATTTTTGTGCGTCTATTGTTTTATATTGCATACCCCAAATCAACATTAAACGGCGCATGAACCTAAAACTGACCAATTTTAGTACGATCATCATTGTCAATAAAAACCAGGAGCAAACCCGGTCCATCCGCGTAAAAACAAAACATTTAAAAAGGGTAAAACATTACATCGCCGCCATAAGCTGTGTTATTCTCGCTTTGGCGGGGACTGTGATCTACCTCTCCTCGAAAGGCAATGCGCAAGAGCTGGAAAAACAGCAACTGCTGTCGGAAATTGCACAGTTGAAAAGTAAACTACCCGCAGCAGAGGCGGCAGCGTTGACCGACGCGACCAATAAAAGCACCGCCCAGGGCTATATAGCGTCGATACAGGGCAAGATTCAAAAGATCAATGATTATTTAAGGAAAAGAGGTTTAAAAGGCTTTTCAACCAAAGATGTTGGCGGCGATAACAATGCCTCTGCCAGCCTGAGCGACAATGAAAAGTACTCGCTTTACGATGAATACTTAGGCAAATTGCTCAACAGCATGGCGTTCACCCCAATGGGATATCCGCGTTTAAGTTCCATAACTTCAGGGTTTGGTTACAGGGCGAACCCTTTTGATTCAGGAGACGCTGAAATGCATCCCGGTGTCGATTTCAGAGGGGCCACCGGCGACCCCGTGCGCGTCACTGCTGACGGGGAAGTGGTGTTTACCGGGAGAAAAAGCGGCTACGGCAATTGCATTATAGTCCAGCATAAGAACGACTTTCAAACACTGTACGGTCACTTATCG
>JAFDZL010000355.1 GCA_018266935.1 Bacteroidota bacterium
CATAGCCGAACTGATCGGAAAGCTGCACCTTTCGCCCGGGCAATTGAACGCCTATCCTAATGAACTAAGCGGCGGTCAGCAGCAAAGGGTAGGGCTCGCCAGGGCGCTGATAGCCGACCCGCCGATATTGCTGATGGACGAACCCTTTGGCGCGCTGGATAACATCACCCGCTCGAATATCCAGGCTGAATTCAAAGATCTTGACGAACTGAAAAAGAAAACCATTGTGATGGTGACGCACGATGTACAGGAGGCATTTACCTTGGGCGACCGCATCTGCCTGATGGACAAAGGCAAGATCATCCAGATCGGTACACCTGCGGAACTGCTCTTCAAACCGGCTAATGATTTTGTTAGAAAATTTTTGGATGGTCAGCGTTTGCAGTTGGAATTTATGGCGATCAAGGCCCCGCCACCGCCTGAAGGGGGAACTTTTGAATTATATGGGAAGATTATACCTGCAGATGTTAGTTTGTGGTACTTACTCGAGCAGTTGAAATTTACTAACGACGAAAGAATTTCGGTTCTCGATCATCAACATAAAAAAGTAGGCTCCCTGGCTTTTAACGACCTGATGTCGGCCTTCTATCAACACCAAAGCCATCGCGCCCATGAATGAGCAGCAGCAAACCTTGTGGGAGTTCATGCACCAGCAAAGCGATAAGCTGCTGATGCAAACGCTGCAGCATATCGGGCTCACTTTTATTTCGCTCATCATCGCCGTGATCATTGGGTTGCCGTTGGGGATATGGATCACTCGCAGGAAACAGTTTTCAGGTATCGTCCTCGGCGTTGCAGGCATACTGCAAACCATACCCAGCATCGCGCTACTGGGCTTTATGATCCCTTTACTGGGCATCGGCGCAAAACCAGCTATCATGGCGCTGTTTCTCTATGCGCTGTTGCCAATCATTAGAAATACTTACACCGGAATCGACGGGGTGGATGCATCGATTAAAGAAGCAGCGCAAGCTGTGGGCATGAGTAAATGGCAAGTGCTTTTTAAGGTGGAGCTGCCGCTTGCTATGCCGGTCATCTTAGCAGGCATACGCACGGCGACGGTCATCAACGTCGGGGTAGCGACATTGGCCTCCTATATTGCGGCTGGTGGTTTGGGGGAGTTTATTTTCGGCGGAATTTCGCTCAACAATACGAATATGATCCTTGCCGGAGCCATCCCCGCTGCCTGCCTCGCTATTTTGTTTGATTTTCTATTGTCGAGGGTTCAAAAGCTCAATTTCAGAAAAATAAGAACTGCAACTGCAACTACCCCACTGCTACTATTACTCATGGCCTCCTTTTACTTTATTCCTTCAGCCTATGGCAGCAAATTGGTGGCTGGTTTCACTCCTGAATTTATGGGGCGGCAGGATGGCGATTTAGGACTACGGAAAGTGTATGGATTAAAAGTGAACCCGGTCGTCATCAGCGACGCGGTAATGTATAAAGCCGCCTACGAAAAACACCTCGATGTGATCAGCGGTTACTCGACCGATGGCAGGCTGAAAGCGTACGATTTGGTCGTGCTCGGCGACGACAAAAAGATCTTTCCGCCCTACTATGCGGCGCCTATAGTACGTGAGGACGCCCTGAAGCAATTTCCTGACCTTGAGCAGACATTAAACCTGCTTTCGGGCAAAATTAACGACTCTGTAATGACAGAATTGAACTACCGCACCGACTATCTTCACCAAAGCCCGGAGAAGGTGGCTGAAGACTTTTTGCGATCAAAGTCATTATTAAAACCGGCCGGCAACGGAAATGCGGGAATTGTACGTATCGGCTCAAAAATTTTTGGCGAGCAGTACATCCTGGCAAGTATGTATAGTATGCTTATCAGGGGTTATACAAACTATGGTGTGTCAACCAAAACAGGCCTCGGCGGCACCAAAATTTGTTTTGATGCACTGGCAAATAACCAGATAGACTTTTACCCGGAATATACAGGAACCGGACTATTGGCCATATTGCATCCGCCGGCAAAGACAGTTGATACGCTGATAAATGATAAAAATAAAACCTACGCTTACGTGGCGAGACAGTTCGAAGCAAAATATAATATCAAATGGTTAAAACCGATAGGCTTCAACAATTCGTATGCTTTAATGATGAGGGAAAAAGAAGCAAGGAAGCTTAATATCAAAACAATTTCTGACCTGAAACGCTATTTGGAAAGCAAAGATTAAATGGACCTTTCTGCCTGTTATAAAAGCGTCAGGAAACTGACGGAAGATATTTGCGCCCCGCTGCAAACCGAGGATTACGTGGTGCAGCCTGTAGCGGATGTCAGCCCGCCGAAATGGCATTTGGGGCATACCTCATGGTTTTTCGAAACGTTTATCCTGAAACCCTATTTTATGGGCTACCAGGAATTCGACCCTGAATACAATTTCGTTTTCAATAGTTATTATGAAAGCGTTGGCACACGGGTGATCCGTACTGACCGGGGCAACCTGAGCAGACCAACCGTGGCTGACGTATATAAGTACCGCGAGTATGTGGACGAAGCGATGGATAAGTTCCTGTGCAATGAACCATCGAAAGAAGTAAAAGAACTGATAATCCTTGGACTGAACCACGAGCAGCAGCACCAGGAGCTTTTATATACCGATATTAAATATATTTTAGGGCATAATCCATTGTTTCCTGCGTATTCGAAAAGTTATTCAGCGCCAAAGATCGAAATGGAAGCGGCCGGTGATTTCATTCAAATAAGAGAAGGCATTTATGAGATCGGCTATGCGGGCGATGGCTTCTGCTTTGACAATGAACTTAGCCGCCACAAAGTCTATTTGCAGCCTTTTGAGATCAGCACGAACATGGTCACCAACCGAGAATACCTGGAGTTCATTAAGGCCGGCGGGTACCAGGATTTCAGGCACTGGCATGCGGAGGGCTGGGATTGGGTGAATAAAAACCAGGTTACCTCACCTTTATACTGGCATAATATTAACGACACGTGGCACAATTATACTTACGCAGGTTTGCAGCCACTCAATTTGGACGACACGCTTTGCCACATCAGTTATTTTGAGGCATCGGCTTATGCTGCCTGGAAAGGGCTTCGTTTACCAACTGAATTTGAATGGGAAGCTGCGGCCCGCAATTTTACCTGGGGCGAGCGATGGGAGTGGACGGAAAGCGCCTACCTGCCCTACCCGGGTTTTGTGAAAGCGCCGGGGGCTATCGGCGAGTATAACGGCAAATTTATGGTGAACCAACAAGTGCTGCGCGGGGCGTCGGAGGTTACCTCACCTGGTCATAGCCGCGTCACATATCGTAACTTTTTTCAGACACATTTACAATGGCAATTTACCGGCATCAGACTGGCACGGTAATTATACAATTAAACCTATGGGACTACCAGCAACCATCGTCAGGCCAGGCCTGTACAAAGAAAAAACAGACACCTTTTACCGGGACGTTATATCGGGGCTTAGATCTGTACCGAAACGCCTCAATTCGAAATATTTTTACGACGCAAAAGGCGACAAGATATTCCAGGAGATCATGAACTGCCGCGAATATTATCCAACCCGGTGTGAAATGGAAATATTTTCCAAAAGGGCGGCAGAGTTGGGTGATGCCCTTATCGCCGGCGGAGATGCCTTCGACCTGATCGAATTGGGCGCAGGCGATGCTACCAAATCATCCCATTTACTTAAATACCTGCTTGAACAAAAAGCTGATTTCACTTATTTGCCGATAGACATATCCGGCAATGTGATCGAAATGTTGAATAAGACTTTGCCGGACCGTTTGCCTGGCTTAAAGATAAACGGATTGAACGGCGAATATTTCGATATGCTGAAAGTAGCCGCAGATATTTCAAATCGCCGGAAGGTGGTACTATTCCTGGGTTCGAATATCGGCAATATGACGCTGGAGGATGCCCAGGCGTTCTGCAAAAAGCTGCGCGAACATTTATCCGAAGGCGATATGGTGCTTATGGGTTTCGACCTGAAAAAGAACCCCCGAACCGTATTGGCTGCTTACAATGACAGCGAAGGCATTACCAAACGTTTTAACCTGAACCTGCTGGAAAGGATCAACCGCGAATTGAACGCTGATTTTCATTTGAGCAAGTTTGACCATTATCCTGTTTATGACCCGGAAACCGGAGCCTGCAAAAGCTATCTCATCAGCCTGGAGGACCAGGAAGTGACGATCAATAACCGCGAACGGATTCATTTCCGGAAGGATGAATATATTTATATGGAGATCTCACAAAAATTCACCCTGCTGCAAACCGAGCAGATAGCGGACAATGCTGGTTTTAAAGCCGTTGATTGCTTTTTCGATAGCAAAAAGTGGTTTTTGGATGCCATTTGGATTGCGGAGTAAATTTTCCATTTGATCCTAACGCTTTGAAGCCCTGTGCATCACCGGATGACAGGGCTTATTCTTTACGTCACGTTTTTAGGGCGGCTTGTCATGTAGTTGCCAACGGTCGTATAATCTTTCAAAATGCAGGTGTTTTGAATAGTATGTTTATGGTGATTTCGCCGCCATTTCATCACATGAAAACATTAAAATCCCAATAATCATGAAAAAGTTAGTTCTACTTATCGGTTTTATGGGTTTTGCCCTGTTGTCTAAAGCCCAGTCTAATGCCAGTTCATCTAATGGCGGAACTTATCGTGCATTCAAATTCGATATAGGGCTTGGTTATGCCATTCCATCGAGCGCGAACGGCACAGGGGCTGAGGCAGGCGTCACATTTACCCTTCAGCCGCATTATCGTTTATCAGATGATCTTGCGTTGGGCTTAAGGTTTGAGGGTGCCGCGCTTGGATACAAAAACGCCGGCAGCAAAGCCAAAATATCGATTCTGGAATCTTATTGCGCAACCGGCGAATACTATCTTGCCAGGGGCGGCTTCAGGCCTTTTATAGGAGCTGGTGCGGGTATTTTCAATCAGTCGCAGGCCACAGGCAGCTCAGGCTCCGTTGTATTAGTACCGAGCGCTACAAACTTTGGATTTTTCCCCGAGGTGGGTTTCGAGGCGGGCCATTTCAGAATGTCAGCCGATTACAATGTTGCCGGGAACAGCAACAACTACCTGGCATTTCACATCGGCTTCTTCCTCGGCGGGGGTAAAAAATAAGGCCGCTCAATCGCGGCCCTATCGCTTTATAAAGATCAGATATTAAATGTTAGCCGCCGGTTAAAGACGACGGCTCGCCTTTAAAGTACCTTCGGATTCAATTCGGAGTCTATCAATTCGCCCACAGGTTTGCTCATCAGCCATTTGGCGTGGTCGTTTCTTTGCCATTGATGTTTAGGTTCGGAAACGCGCGCTCCATCGGCAAGGTAAATAATGGTCATCACCTCCCGCATTTTGTTCGAGTTGTTGCCCGGCGCATTATGGATGGTAAATCCGCGGTGGAAAGTGGCGTCACCGGCCTTCATGGTAGTAGCACGGGTAATCGGGAACTTCTTCTCCTTCACATAGTCGTCGAAAGCACTTTCCGATTCGTCCGATATCTCAAAATCGAATATCGAACCCTTGTCAAATGATCCCGAAGCAAAGGTCAGCATACCCATATCAACATCGATATCCACCAGCGGCATCCACATGGTAATGGTGTTGCTGGTATCTATCGGCCAGTAGTATTGGTCCTGGTGCCAGGGGGTGGGGCCGCCGCCAGGTTCTTTAAATAAAGCCTGATCGTGATAGATACGGACATTCTCAACACCCATCAGGTCGGCGGCTATCTTTGCCAATCGTTTCGATAACACAAATTTCTTTACCGCATCGTCAACGCGCCACAGGTTCATGATCTGGAGGAATGCCTTTCCGTAAGTATCCCGATCTTCCATTTTGCGCCGCTCGGTATTGTACTTTTCGGCTGCGCCAACGATAATCGGTTCATAAACAGCTATCTCTTCGGCTGATAAAATACCCCTGATCAGCGTATGCCCTTTTTCAGTAAATTCTTTTATGTTTTCGGCCGGAACCTTCTTTAAATCATCAAGTTGCGGTAATTGAACGGTGTTAATAGCCATGTATTTTGGTTTTTCATTCAAAAGTAAGATTTGGGCCATGCCAAAAAAAATGAGAAAAATGGTGTAATTGTGGATTATTTTATCCCTATATTGCATTATAATATAATTTTTAATAAAATAAGCAATGATCAAGGCGTCGTATGAAGTGCTGCAGCCTGCCAGCGGACATTCATTCCTGGTCAGGACGTTCGGGAAATCGGCTTTTGACGCTCCCTATCATTTTCACGAGGAATTTGAGCTTACTTATATTATGCACGGCAATGGCAAGCGTTATGTCGGCAGCCACATGGAGGATTTTTCCTCCGGCGACCTGGTACTTCTTGGTTCCAACCTGCCGCACTGCTGGAAATTAGATCCTAAACATCATGATGCTGAAGAACCGAGCGCCATCGTTGTCCAGTTCAGCGCCAACTTCCTGGGCGAGGAATTTTTCAACAAACCCGAACTGCAGGTCATCAAAAAATTGTTCCAGAAAAGCGCCAGTGGTATCAGCTTCAATGCAACGGTGCGCAGTACCGTTAATAAAGCGATGAAACAGCTCGCCGAAGAAAAAAGCAATTTCAGGATGATGATGAACCTGCTCGAAATGCTGCAGCGGTTGGCGGTGACCACTGAATACAGCCTGCTTGACCAGCAAAGGATGGTGGCCGAGCAATCGCGCGCCGAACAGGAAAGAATAAACCCGGTTTTTGCTTACCTGGTCGATAATTTCCGCGGGCATGTATCGCTGGACGAGGCGTCCGGCATCGCCAATATGACGCCGAATGCTTTCTGCAAATACTTCAAAAAGATCACCCGCAAAACCTTTATGGAAACTGTGATCGAATACCGCCTGAACTATGCCACTCAGCAATTGATACAGACGGACAAGCCTATATCAGATATTTCGTTCGAAAGCGGCTTCGGCGATGTGTCGCATTTTTATAAGATGTTC
>JAFDZL010000356.1 GCA_018266935.1 Bacteroidota bacterium
CGAAAACAAAGCGCGTAAAGCTGCTCCTAAAAAATCAGAAGAAGCTAAATAAGCTGAATAAATTTAAATCCTTTATAAGCCTCCGATTTATCGGGGGCTTTTTTTGTTGCTTACCCTTAACCGTCATTGCGAGGAACGAAGCAATCTCCGAGATGTGCCAGTCACGGACCGCGATGTTTTTAATGGGCGTTTCTTCTTGCTAGTTTTTTCAATTAAATACTAATTTTACAAACCTTCACTTTTCTACTGAAAAAAATACTTCTAACATCCCTTTTGATTCCTGTAGCGTATTTGGCAAATGCCCAAGACTATAAATTGTACATTGATAATAACGGCAGTCCGACCGATGTGCTCAAAGCTACTTCTTACGTTGTCGTGAAACAGCTGGCCGACACTGGTTGGTTAATGCAAAACTACGATTTGGAAAACATCATCCTGCAATCAGGAACTTTTAAGGACAGAAACCTGCAAATTCAAAACGGCAAATTTGTGTATTACCGCAGGCTAAACTTCTATAATAACAAGGAAATAAAAGAGTCGCTCAAGTCTGACACAGTCAATTACATTACGACAGAAGGCTTATTTAAAGATGGGAAAAAAGACGGCAGGTGGACAGATTATTTTACAGGCGGCAAAGTACAACAGGAAGTTCATTACAAAAATGGCGTGCTCAATGGGCCTTACCGCAGCTATAATGATGATCAAACTACTATTGCCTTGTCCGGTAGCTACGTCAATGGGTTGCGTGACGGCAATTGGGAGATTTTCGGTCCTGAAGGGGAAATTAAGGCAACGGAGAAATATCATAAAGGCAAAATGTTGAGCAGAAAAATAACTTTGGGTTCCTTTAATTTTCCTAAACCCCCAGACGGCTTTGATTCTTATGTTAAAACTGAGTTTAGAAAAGCGGCATCATCGCTGTTAATACACGGCACAACAGCTACGTACTCAATTATATTCGCAGTTACGGCTGATGGAAAAATTATAGAGCCGGAATCAGCAAATCAACGACAAGATCACGATCCGCTCATGATAATATTACTTGATATAATTAAGAATTCGCCTTTATGGCAACCTGGAGATATGGGTGATAAAAGTAAACCCGTCGAAGATCTTTCCGCTATCTCGGTAGAAATTGATAGTGGCATTATAACGATAAAAGTGCTCGATTACGACAAAGCCAAGGGCGCTCATTTCAATTTGATACATTGAGAAACAAAGCAACGCGCTCGACTAAATCTCAAATCTCAAATCTCAAATCTCATATCTCAAATCTCACATCTAAAGCCTATCTTTGCCCAAATCCACCCTACGATGCAAAACCTCACGCTGCTCGACGGTCCGAAATTCCAGATCACTATACAACGTTTATGCCGCCAGTTAATTGAAAATCACGACGATTTTGCCAATACGGTATTGATCGGCACGCAGCCGAGGGGAATTTACCTGGCACGACGCGTAGCTGAGGAGCTGCGCAAAATACTGCCCGGAAAAACTATCCTGCAGGGCGATATGGATGTCACTTTCTACCGCGATGATTTCCGCCGCGGCGAAAAAATACTGGTGCCCAATCAAACGAAGATAGATTTCATTATAGAAGACAAAAAAGTCATCCTGATAGACGATGTTTTGTGGACCGGACGCACTATCCGCGCGGCAATGGATGGTATGTTGTATTTCGGCCGGCCCGCTAAGGTTGAATTGCTGGTTCTGGTCGATAGACGCTATTCCCGTCACTTGCCGGTACAGGCGGATTATGTAGGTATTGAAGTCGATTCCATCGCTTCGCAAAAAGTAGTAGTGAGCTGGAAAGAAACGGACGGACAAGACAAAATAGTCCTGGTTTCTGAAGGCAAGTAAATTGAAAAAAATAAATTCGAAATTGAACATTCGAAATTCGAAATAAACAAATGGCAAAATTAAGCACGCGTCACTTATTGGGTATAAAAGACTTGAACAGGAACGACATCGAGTTGATTTTCGAAACTGCCGATGAATTCAAAGCCGTTCTGAACCGCCCGATCAAAAAGGTGCCTTCCCTGCGTGACGTGACCATTGCCAATATCTTCTTCGAGAACTCTACCCGCACGCGTTTATCCTTTGAATTGGCCGAAAAGCGATTGTCGGCGGATGTGGTGAACTTCGCAGCTTCTTCCTCTTCAGTAAGCAAAGGCGAAACACTGATCGACACCGTGAACAACATCCTGGCCATGAAGGTGGATATGGTGGTGATGCGGCACCCTTATGCCGGTGCCGGGATCTTCCTGTCGAAACATGTCAATGCGCAGATCGTGAACGCCGGCGACGGCGCGCACGAGCACCCGACGCAAGCTTTACTCGACGCCTTTTCCATCCGCGAAAAATATGGCGATGTGGCCGGCAAAAAGATCGCTATAGTGGGCGATATCCTGCACTCACGCGTGGCATTGTCCAACATCCTTTGCCTGAAACAGCTTGGCGCCGAAGTGATGGTTTGCGGACCGACCACGCTGATCCCCAAATACATCGGCGCGCTGGGCGTAAAAGTGGAACATGATCTGATCAAGGCCCTCAACTGGTGTGATGTAGCCAATATGCTCCGCATTCAGTTGGAACGGCAGGACATCAAGTACTTCCCGTCGCTGCGCGAATACAGCATGCTCTACGGTCTAAACAAACAAATACTCGACTCGCTGGATAAAGAGATCACCATCATGCATCCCGGTCCCATCAACCGGGGCGTGGAAATAACCAGCGATGTAGCCGACAGCAAACAATCCATCATACTTGACCAGGTGGAGAATGGTGTCGCCATCCGCATGGCGGCGCTGTACCTGCTTGCGGCACAGGCACAATAACGTAGTTCATTAGTTCACTTGTTGATTAGTAGCTTTGGCGTATGAAAATTACCCTGGTCTCATTCACTATGTTTTCTGTTTTTGCGTTTGGCGTCTCCGCCCAAAGCATTCAGCAGCGCAAAACTGATTCGATATTTCAGTTGGTGAAAAAATACTTCAACCTTAAACAATCCGATCCTATTTATGAATTAGCGGGCGAAGCATTTCACAAGGCGATGTCGGCCGAAACGTTCAGGTATGTAGCGGCCAACCAACTTTTCCCGGTAGGCGAGATCAAGCAATCG
>JAFDZL010000357.1 GCA_018266935.1 Bacteroidota bacterium
CGGCGTTATCAGGCCTTAACGTTGTAACTAACGCTACTAACTCTAACAACGGTACCATCTTCGTGCAACTGAAGCCCTGGGACGAACGTTCGGGCAATGATCAGCAGGTGCCGGGCATTATTAAAGTGTTGCAAAAACGTATTGCAGACGCCGGCGTTACCAATGCCTCGGTCGAAGTAATACAACCTTCGCCTCTCCCGGGGGTTGGTTCAACTATCGGTTTCAGCATGCAGATAGAGCAGCGGAGCACTAATGACAACCTGCAGGCTTTTGAACGGGTAGTGAACCGTTTCGTTGATTCAGCCAATAAAAACCCCGCAATCACCAAGGCTTTTAGTTTTTACACCGCTCACACACCCGATATGAGTCTTACGGTTGACCGTGAAAAATGTCAAAAACTGGGGGTCAGTATATCTGATGTTTTTACTACGATCGAGGCCTTTACGGGCAGTCTGTATATCAACGATTTCACTACGTATAACCGTACTTTCCACGTGGTGGTACAGGCTGATACGGCATACAGAGCTATGATAAGTGATATGGAGAAGTACTACGTACGCAACTCCAGCAACCAAATGGTGCCTTTGGGTACTCTTATCAGTTTTAAGCCGGTTGAGGCGGCCCCGCTGATCTCTCACTTTAATATTTTCCGCTCGGCGGAAATAGACGGGTCGTCGCCGCCGGGTGTAAGCTCTGCCGATGCGCTCACGGCATTACAGGCATTGGCCGTTAAGCAGCTTCCGCAAGGCTATACTTATGAGTTTTCGGGGTTAAGCTATGAGGAGTTGAAGGCGGGATCCGTAACGATCTATATTTTTGCGTTCTCCCTTACTTTCGTCTTCCTGTTCCTGGCCGGACTTTATGAAAGCTGGTCTGTTCCGTTTTCGGTGTTGCTCGCGGTACCGATAGGCGCTTTCGGGGCCATTTTGGCGCTGTGGCTGGTGCCTTCCCTCACCGACAACGTTTATGCACAGATCGGTTTGATCACGCTGATCGGCCTGGCGGCAAAAAACGCGATCCTGATCGTCGAATTTGCCAAGGTCCGGGTAGATCGCGGCGAAGACCTGATCGATTCGACGCTTGAAGCCGTAAGCCTTCGTTTGCGGCCGATCATCATGACTTCCATGGCCTTCATACTGGGCGTGCTGCCTCTGGTTTTTGCAACCGGCGCGGGTGCGGTGGCCCGGCGTACCATCGGCCTGACGGTACTCGGCGGGATGACTGCGGCTTCGACCATAGCCATCTTCGTGGTGCCGGTGCTTTTTGTGCTCATCACCCGCTGGGCCTACGGAAAAGAGAAACTGGACTACCTGAAGGCACATCACGAAGACCTGATGGAAAAGGCGAAAAAAGTTGAAGCGCAGAATATTGATCCTGAACTGGAGTTTGAATTACAAAAATCACGTGACCTGCAAAATATGGGCGAATCATGATTGCGAATACGTTTATAAAACGGCCCGTAACTGCTATCGTCATTGCTCTTGTTTTGATGCTATCGGGGATTATATGCATTTTCAACCTGGCTGTTGACCAATATCCCGATATTACGCCCCCAAGCGTACGTGTTAATGCTAATTATACCGGCGCAGATGCGCAAACGGTAGAGCAGACCACCACTATCCCGATCGAGGAGCAGGTAAATGGCACCCCCGGTATGGAATACATGCAAAGCTCCAGCAGCAATAGCGGCAGCATGAGTGTAAGGGTAACGTTTGATGTCGGGACCAATCCGCAGATCGCTGCGCTTAATGTGCAGAACCGGGTGGGTATCGCGGCGCCGCTCTTGCCCTCGGTTGTAAGTAAACTAGGTGCGAATGTGCGCGCCAGCAACCCCGACCAACTGCTGCTGGTGGCCGTTTACTCGCCAAAAAAGACGCATGATATAACGTTCCTCGATAATTACACCAATACTTATATTGAAGATGCGATGCTGCGTGTGCCGGGTGTGGGCGACGTAAACGGATTCACTGACCAATTCGCCATGCGGATATGGCTTGATCCCGATAAAATGGCATCGTATAATTTAATGCCGTCCGACGTTACTGCGGCACTTAGCGGTCAAAACGTATATGTTGCCGCCGGGTCGGTAGGTTCGCCGCCACAAAACCCGAAACAGGTTTATGAAACCGGCATCCTGGTGAACAGCATGCTCAGTAAACCGGAGCAATATGAAAAGCTGATCGTAAAAAACATTCCCGGAACGGATAGGATGATCCATCTGAAAGATATAGGTCGCGTTGAACTGGGCAAATTCACTTATTCGGGCGGCTCTTATGTGGAGGGTAACCGCTGCTCGCTGCTCATGATCTACCAGTCACCGGGAAGCAATGCCCTTCAGACCGCGGACAATGTTTATGCGAAACTCAGGGAATTGAAAAAATCATTCCCCCCGGACGTTGACTATATCGTTCCCTTTGAATCGATCACGATCATCCGGGTATCCATGGAAGAGGTTATCGGGACGCTGGCCAAAGCGTTGGCATTGGTTGCGCTCGTCGTATTCCTGTTCCTGCAGAACTGGCGTTCTACTATTATTCCAATACTGGCCATTCCCGTATCGATTTTATCGACTTTCTGCTTTTTTATCCCCTTAGGGTTCACCATCAATACGCTCACCATGTTCGGGTTTGTGCTGGCCATAGGGATAGTGGTTGACGATGCCATTATTGTCGTTGAAGCGGTACAGCATTACATCGACGAACAGCACATGTCGCCGAAAGAAGCCACTTACCAGGCCATGAAGGAGATATCGGCGCCGGTAATTGCCATTGCGCTTATTCTGGCTTCCGTATTCGTTCCGGTTGGGTTTATTCCCGGCATTGTCGGGCGGCTTTACCAGCAATTTGCCATCACCATAGCCATATCTGTACTTTTTTCGGCCTTTACCGCATTGTCGCTGACGCCGGCTCTCTGTTCACTTTTGCTGAAACCGTCACACCATAGTCCCAACAAGTTTTTTGCCTGGCTTGAGCGAGTTTTCTTCGACCGGTTTAACCGTGTATTCGAGAGGCTTAACGGTAAATATGCCAATGGCGTCAGGGGAAGCATAAAA
>JAFDZL010000358.1 GCA_018266935.1 Bacteroidota bacterium
AGAAGATTGGGCGGACGCAAATTGTAACGATGATAACAACACGGTGATCAGTGCAGCGGCTCTTATGCTCATAAGGGATTGTGATACGCCAATTTATGAAAAATAATATTTAAGTATTTATTTTTATATCAACATCCCATGACCATCGAAGACCTGCAGAATATCTGCTATCAGTTGCCCGGCGTAACGCAAAGCATTAAGCTGGAGGTACACCTATGCTTTGATGTAGGAGGGAAAACTTTCCTGTTCACCCATCCCGATGCGGTACCACCGTCGGCATCGTTCAAAGTGCCCGCAGAGCAATTTGAAGAGATAGCCGCCCGCGAGGGCCTGGAGCCTCAGCCTTATGTAGCCAGGTATAAATGGGTGCTGGCCCGCGACATCAGCAAATTGACAAAAAAAGACTGGGAACATTATATCAAACAATCGTACCGGATCATCGCCGCGACGCTTCCTTTAAAGGTTCGTAAAGGCCTGGGCGAGTAGATTTTTAAATGTCTTTAATTATTTCTTCGTTCATCCGTCTGGAACATCACTTTATGTCTTCCCCCGGTTAAAATTTAATGTATCTTTTTTGGGGCCCGTTCGTATAAGTCTCACAGCATAACAATAGAACACTGAACAAACTTAGATCGAACTATGACCAGGCCGGAAGACATTTACAAAGAATACCGCGAACTGCTGATGAAAAAGTCCGAACAGGAAATAAACGGGCAGAAATTCTCTTTCGATTTCACATCGGACCACGAAGGAGACTTCACTATGACCAACGATGAAGGCCGCGATATGATAGGCGGCAAGTTCAAACTGAGCGTAAATAACGACGGGTTGAACATTATGATGGATTATAAAGGCTTCTACATCACCCAAACACTGAAGATCGACAGATCGGAAAAAGGCATGACCATTTTGCGTGAGCCCAACAGCGGGAAGGTTTTCCTGAAGGGCCACAAGATGGAATCGTAAAAACAGCTTTTAATAAGATTTTCGGGAAAGCATTCCACAGTTGTCAACAATAACTGTGGAATGCTTTTCTCTTTTTCATTGAGGCATCTTTTTTCTCGCACAAGCGATAAATATTTTTTTTGCCCTTAATTGCCTTAAAATCAACTGTTTTACAAAGAGTTACAAATATTATCTAATCCGAAAACCAATTAACGGTTTGAATGTTGCACTATGACTCTGTAATGCAATCTAACCATGAAAGGTTTTACCTTGTTCGTATTTTTCCTGGCATTTTCGGCGGCCGCTTTTGCGCAATTTCCGCTCGGGGCCAACAAGGATAATATTTCCCAATTTTTCGATCAGAACGTACAATATGCTTCCTTCCAGGATTTCAGGACGAAGGAGGGTAATGAAGCGGTGTGTTACACCAAAACCAGTGTGCTGGGCGATTACACTTTTTATTTCGATCATGAGGGTGCTTGCTGCACTTACACCGAAACCTATGACAAGCGGCAATTGAACGATATCATCTGGCGCATGGACAGGCGTTTTTGCCGTGTAGCCGATAGGGAATGGAGGGACGAGGATAATACATTCCGGGTTACGCTAAATCTTCGTCCGCGAAAAGGCGCCAATTTTGTGAGCATTACTTATACGCTGACCGAGCCTCATCCGGTGATAAACAGCGGCACCCTTGCCATAAACTAAGCATAAACTTTCTCCAACAGATAATATATTTCCTTAGTTGGATTTTATCGCGCGGGCCTCTAACTTCGCGTTATGCGGCCTATTTATAATTTTAAACAGGTTAATGATCGCCTGGCCTGCTCGGGCCAGCCAACAGAAGATCAGCTCAAAAACCTTGCAGCCGATGGCTACAAAGTAGTCATCAACCTTGCCCTTACCGGCGCCAAATACTCCCTGCCCGATGAAGCGAAATCAGTGGCTGAACTTGACCTCGTTTATCATCACATTCCTGTTCAGTTTGATAATCCTCAGCTAAGCGAGCTCGGGGAATTCCTGGGCCTGATGCAGCAACATCAAAATGAAAAGACGCTGGTACACTGCGCCGCTAATTACCGCGCATCCTGTTTTACAGGTTTGTACTTGCTGGCCACGCGGCAGCTTAGTCATGATGACATGACCGACTTTATCGTCAGCACCTGGCAACCCGATCCCATATGGCTGCAATTTGTGGAAGACGGAGTTGATTGGTTGAATAAGTTGGATTAAGTTGATTGAGTTTGACGTTTAACTTTCAAATATTTTATGAAAGGCGTCTTTCAGTTGTTGCATTGGTACACGTGTTAAGGCATGATTTGCCGGGAAAACTAAGAGAACTCCTGCATTGCTATTATAAATCACATAGTGATTGTGGATACTATCCGGATTTTGAACTGAAAAGCCAGGCCGCGCAAAAAGCTTTGAAAACCGCTTTTCTATTATCTCGGCTTCCTTTCGAAAGGCATCGATCTTGTCATCAACGTTGACCATTATGCAAAACTATAACTTTATAGAATAAAAATGATTCTTCTCATGTCGGTATGTAGGCGAGTTGCTTCAACTTAATCAACCACTTAACCAATCAACCTAATCAACTAATTTCATAACTTTGCCACCTCTAAAAAAGCAGTATAGCTAATGGACTACCATTTTAAAGAGATAGAGCGCAAGTGGCAAAAGTTTTGGGCCGAACATCAGACTTTCAAGGCTGATAATAATTCGCTCAAGCCCAAATACTACGTGCTGGATATGTTCCCTTACCCTTCGGGCGCGGGGCTGCATGTAGGTCACCCGCTCGGCTATATCGCTTCGGATATCTTTGCACGATACAAACGGCTGCGCGGTTTCAACGTGCTGCACCCGATGGGTTATGACAGCTTTGGCCTCCCGGCCGAGCAATATGCCATCCAGACCGGGCAGCATCCGGCAATAACCACCGAGGCCAATATCAATACCTATCGCCGCCAATTGGACCAGATCGGCTTTTCGTTCGACTGGAGCCGCGAGGTGCGCACCAGCTCGCCCGATTTTTACCAATGGACGCAGTGGATTTTCATGCAGTTGTTCAACTCGTGGTATAATAAAACCGCGGACAAAGCCGAAAGCATCGAAAAACTGCTAATGCATTTTGAGCAGAACGGTTCCGCGGGCATCGATGCGGTTTGCGACGATGATATTTTGACCTTTACTGCCGCCGAATGGAAAGCCATGAGCAACCGTGCGCAGCAGGATGAATTATTGAAGTACCGCCTCACTTACCTGCGCGAAAGCACCGTGAACTGGTGCCCGGCATTGGGAACCGTATTGGCGAACGATGAGGTGAAAGACGGTTTCAGCGAG
>JAFDZL010000359.1 GCA_018266935.1 Bacteroidota bacterium
GCCGTTCCTTTCGAGATCGATGTGAACGATGATGCAACGATAAAAGCCGAGGCCGAGAACATTACCGTAAGCAGCACCACTGATTTTGCGGCATTGGTGACCATGCACCTCGACTTGCTGCTCAACGGTTTGGCGGCAGCTGACTTTGAGTCGGCGACGCTGACCAATAATACAATTATGATCAGCAGTTCATCTAACACTTCGATTTATAATAAAATTCTGTCCAATCTTAGCTCCTGCGGTCACGGCGAATTCAGCGAACACCGGCACGACGGCGGCGACAACGGCGGCCAGGATGGCGGCGGAAATCACTGATAGTTCATGGATACCGGCAGGGCTGAAAGTATGCTTCCCTGTTTTCACATACCCCCTGCCGGTTTTTTTAAATTAGGTTGATCAGCACTGTACCCGTTCGTTCGGTGAGCCATCCAAAAGGCATTATATTTCTCGCGGGAATGCCGTTACCGTTCAATAAATCTTCAAACTCCTGTTCGTGACCCGATTCCACGGCAACCAATAAACCGCCGCTGGTTTGCGGATCGGCAAGTATCTGTTTCTGCCGTTCGGTAATATCACCCACTTTGTGGCCATAACTTGCCCAGTTGCGGTTTGTGCCGCCGGGAAAACTGCCCTGGTCGAGATATTCGCCGATGACAGCAATTTTAGGGATTTTTTCAAATTCAATCGCTGCCTGCAAGCCGCTGCCTTCACACATTTCGGCCAGGTGACCCAACAGGCCAAACCCGGTTACGTCCGTCATCGCTTTTACATAATCCAGCTTACCAAGCTTTTCGCCTATACTATTCAGCTTCACCATGCTTTCAAAAGCGACGGACGTGTGTTCAGGTTTTAGAATGCCCTTCTTTTGAGCCGTGGTCAGTATGCCAACACCCAGCGCTTTCGTTAGGTAAAGCCTGCAACCCGGGGTCGCCGTAGAATTTTGTTTAAGATTTTTGATAGCTACAAGCCCGTTCACCGCCAAACCAAAAACCGGTTCCGGGCAGTCGATGCTATGCCCGCCGGCAAGACTGATGCCCGCTTCGGCGCAAACGGCGCGCGCGCCTTCCAGCACTCTCTGTGCGCTTTCTGGCGGAAGTTTATCTACCGGCCAGCCCAATATCGCTATCGCTAAAACGGGCTTCCCGCCCATAGCGTAAACGTCGCTGATGGCATTGGCTGACGCGACGCGGCCAAAATCATAGGCGTCGTCAACTATCGGCATAAAGAAATCGGTAGTCGATATTAATGCGGTTCCATTCCCAAGGTCATATACTGCCGCATCGTCGCGCTTGTCGTTGCCCACCAGCAAACGGGCATCGGGCGTGTATTGAATAGGGCTGTGCAGCATTTTGTCGAGCACTGCCGGACTGATCTTGCAGCCGCAGCCGGCCCCGTGTGAATATTGTGTCAGTTTGATCTCTTCAGCTATCATAAAATATTTAGAGGCAGCCTTTCTGCCGTCAATTGAGGCAGGTAAGCCAGTATCTTTTTTGCATTGTCAGCGGCATCATTGCCTTCACATTCCAGTTCGTGAATTGTTCCCGGCGGACGTTTGGACAACCCGGTGCGGTAGGTTTTGTCGTAGTAAACGAGTACTAATTTTATAAAATCGGCCATCCGGTTTTCGTTTATCGCAAGCACCGCGTTTTTGGTTTGTTCAGGTCCAAGACGTTTATGTATCCGTTCAGTACATTCAACCAGGAAGTTTTTGTCGAGCTTACCATATTCCTCGACAAGGAACTCTACGCGGGCTTCCAGCGGAACATTGACGGCAATAACTTGCGACACGCGCATCTGGTGCCAAAGCGCATTGGGAATGAATCTTTTTCCGATGGTCATACTCTCATCTTCAAGCCAGATGAGTTTTTCTTTATCTGTATGATATAATTGCGTCGCCAGGTCGTTCTCGAACTGCTCCTGGGTCGGCTGCACCAATCTATTCATCGTGCCATAGGACGACCCCTGGTGCTGCGCCAGTTCCTCCAGGTCGATCACCTGTTCACCGGCCTTCTGCAATTCGTGCAAGATCCGGGTTTTCCCCGAGCCGGTCATCCCGCCAAGGATCAGCAGGTTATATTTCTTTTCAAACTGATCCAGCACCCAGCGGCGGTATTTTTTATAGCCGCCCTCGAGCAGATAAACGTCGAAGCCATACAAATTCAGCGCCCATGCCATAGCCCCGCTGCGCATGCCGCCGCGCCAGCAATGCAAAGCTATTTTCTTATCCGGGGCAATCTCAAGCGCCTGTTTGATGAAGCCGGACCACTTGGAGCCTGTCAGGTCGAAACCCAATAGTATCGCCTCTTCCCTTCCCTGTTGCTTGTAGGTCGTCCCTACCTGCACACGCTCCTCATTACTGAAAAGCGGGATATTATAAGCACCACAGATATGCCCCTGCCCGAATTCGGCGGGGGTACGCACATCAGCAACCGGAATGGCTTTATCAAGCTGGACGAAATTTTCTATGGAGAGTGTGCGGATCATGGAAGGCACAAAAATAGCGTATTGAGCCTATAGTTGGGCAGCATTAACCGAAGCTTTGTCCGCTGACTCCAATTTATAAAACCAGATACCGCCCAATGTTGGGATGGCATACACTATTGTAGTAATATAATGCCTGGCGAATGGGAACAACAGCGAACAGAGGCACCAGATACCGATGATGCTTAAAAAACTAACGATGATTTTCCGGGTGACAACGTTTAGCGTGGTTTTATTAATAACCCAAAGAAATAACGCTAATAAAATCAACAGGGGAATTGAAGTCGCCGCGCCATAGGTAGTAGCTGCCGCGAAAAACCCTAAAGCATCTTTATCTAATGCTTTGGTGTCAATGAGCAGGTAGATCAATAAAAGAATAGCGCCGATAATGGCAGAAGTAGCCCACACTTTTAAGCTATATTTTAATGCTTGCTTCACCAACAGGTCCGAATGTTTATAATATAAAGTTAACGAGTCGAAGCTTTGAAGGCAAGGGTCATTAACCTGAACATTATATAAATTGGGTTTCGCCTTATTGCAGTTTAGATATTTCCACTACGCTTAAATACGGATCGCTTCGGGCTCATCAACAACCGGCGGCGGCAATGGCTTTATTTTATAGAGCCATACACCGGTAATGATAATCAATGCGTACGTTATGAAGAACGGTTTTGAAAGCAAATCTATATTAAGGAGCGGGTGAAAATCATCTATGATTAAAAATGGAATATAGGTTAGTATGACGCCTGTGATACTTAAAAGTGCTTTCAGCATTACTGTATTCCTGATGCGGGGGATTGCAAGTCTGCATGCCAGATAAAACAACGCCATACTGGGCAATGACAAGATCGCTCCCATTAAAATGATTACGAGGAATACGTTGAAATCGCCCGGACCGGTAATTTTCCCACCGCCAATTAACGCGTTAATCACTACCAGCATGGGGGCAGTTATCACGCTTGTCAGCCAAACTTTAATTACATAGTCGCCTATCCTGTACTTCATGAGTAAAATTACCTGTATGCGCTTAAGCTAAGATAGCAGAAAAACATTGTTCCGAACCCTGGGAAATCCTGGTTTTTTTACAAGTTCCTCAAGAGTGCAAGTACACTAAGCGGATTTTGAGTCCATAAATTAATGGTCAGGAGCGAAAAGTCGCTAAAAAGTGGTTGAAAATGGTTAATTGTGGTTTTTGGGCGGTTTCAAGGCTATTTTTTCTTTGGAAACAAACGAACACGATCGCGCTGCAGCCCAGTGTGTTGCGTTTTTTATGTTCACGAAACGGGCTAAGTTTATGTAAAATCAGGGCTTAGTGTAAATTGCAAAATATTAAAGATGAGGCTAATGCATGGTCGGAAATGGTCGAAAGGCGCACAAACATGAACGTTTGATGTATAAAAGCCTTCACTTCTTCACCTGCGCCAGCATAAAATCCAGGCCGCCTTTGCCCGGCAATTTTTCAGCTTTCGATTTCACATCGAACACCATCGCCTGGTTAGTTGTCGTATTGTATTTTGGCCATTCGGGTAAACCGTTACCGTTGGGGTTGCCTGTTTTGATGAAATTCACCCAATAATCCGACATCATATCCGACAACTGATAATCGGCCTTTTCCAGCGGGCGGTTCTTCAGGAATTTCAAGTCGTCCATCACATAAGGCACTTCCGCGGTATGAAAGGCGCCCCATTTGGCATACTCGGGCGTTGCGGGAACCTTTCGGTCGAAGTTGTAAACATACACCCGCGAATCGGAATACTGGCTTTGCATATTGGCCCAGTTGTAGCCGGAGAGCGCAAATATTTGGTTGCGGCTCAGTTCGATCTGTGAGCGCGCGGCTTGCTCATCGGTATTCCCGGGAAAATATTTCAGGGCCAGGGCGCTGTCAGCTCCATAGTCTTTCGCGATCTGTTTCCGGTAATCGGCGCTATTTTTCATGCTCATCACAAACGACTCATCGGCGTTCCAACCGGTGATCAGCGGCACATGATTTTGCTTATTCTGCGCAAAAATATCGGGGATGCTTTCGGGCAATACATAGCCATCCACTATCGGTGAATAA
>JAFDZL010000035.1 GCA_018266935.1 Bacteroidota bacterium
AAACTATCCAAAAGCAAAGGAAACTGGCCGAAATGAAGGACGATTTCATCAACAACATGACGCATGAGTTGAAGACCCCCATTGCTACGTTTACAGTGGCCATCGAAGGGCTGCAAAAGTTCAATGCGCTGAACAACCCGGAAAAGACCCAGCGTTACCTCCAGACCTCGAGAAGCGAATTGGCCAGGTTGAACGATCTCGTAACTAAAGTGCTGAATATTTCGGCGTTCGAGAACGATAAGATCGACCTGGTTAAAGAGCAAATTAACGTGGATGATTTAGTGAAAGATGTGATCGCATCGGAGCAACTGAAAACTGAAAAACAGGTCAACGTTAATTACCAAAATAGCGGTTTACCGACTATCATAGTTGACAGACTGCACTTCAGGAATGTGCTGGTAAACATGGTCGATAACGCCATTAAATATTCGGGCGAACATCCGCAAATAGCAATTACATGCCTGAAGGCTGGCAACCAGGCGGTGGTCTCTGTAAAAGATAATGGTCCCGGTATTTCTAAATCGCATCAAAACCTGATATTCGATAAGTTCCACCGCATCCCAACCGGCAATGTACACAATGTGAAGGGTACCGGCCTGGGGCTGAGCTATGTGAAATATATTGTAGAGGCGCATGGCGGTACTATCACCGTAAAAAGCGAAATTAACGCCGGAAGCGAGTTTATTATTTCGATACCGCTTGACTGATGAATAAAACCAAAATATTATTGGCTGAAGACGAAGTCGCACTGGCGCACATCGTGCGCGAAAGCCTGGAGGACCAGGGCTTTGACGTAGCACTTTGTTTCGACGGCGAACAGGCGCTGCAAAAGTATAATGACATCAAACCCGACATCCTCGCACTCGACGTAATGATGCCCAAAATGGACGGTTTCGGGGTCGCCAGGAAGATCCGCGAAAAGGACCAAACCACACCCATCATTTTTTTAACCGCCCGGTCACAGCCCAAAGATGTTGTGGCTGGTTTTGAATCTGGCGCGAATGATTACCTCAAAAAACCTTTCAGCGTAGAAGAGTTGATCGTTCGGATAAAAGTATTATTGAGCCACAACCGACTGCTTGAAAAACCAAAAGCCAACCGGAACGAAAGTTATAACATCGGCAATATCACATTCAATCCGTCGAAGAACGTGATATTGCAAGGCGCCAATAGCTGGCCTTTAACAGCGCGCGAAAGTGATATCCTAAAATTCCTCTGCCAAAACGAACACGAGACCATCCAGCGCCAGGCGATTCTTAAAAGCATTTGGGGCGACGACAACTTTTTCAATGCCCGCAGCCTGGATGTATTCATCACCAAGCTTCGCCGACATTTGCGAGCCGATCCCAATGTGCAGATCATCAATATCCGGGGCATTGGGTATAAGCTGGTTTGGTAATACCCAAAATCATGGTTTACACTTTTTTCATCAACTTTTATGTAAATAATTGATAATGAACATATTATAATTTAATTCGTTAAAAACGTGTAAACCATGTAAACCATGAATTTCCAGACTCCAGGCTGTCCATCAAAATACCATACACATCTATTTTGTTAATTACTTTTCTACTGATGTGAATTGCTTTCATCCCAAAATTCAGATATTGGGCCATCATGCGGGTTTCGGAAAATGTACTGAAATGGGCCATGCGGTTATACCCGCCCCTGTTCTTTCAGCGCATTTGGGTTATCAGATTCGAAAAAGGCTTTCGTGGCGTG
>JAFDZL010000360.1 GCA_018266935.1 Bacteroidota bacterium
CCTCGGAGCGCGCCTTTGCCTGAGGCCTTAAAAACGTCACTACCCCGATGCGTACCAGCATTGCCGCTAAAATCAGATCGAGCGTGTAATTCACCCGGACGTCTATAATGTAAAAATACTCAGCAGCGGCATAAGGTACCCATAGGAGCCATGCCAGGCTCATCTCTGTGAGCAGGCGATGCAACCATCGCCACTGGCGCCGCTGGCGGTCGCCTCCGGTAAATTCCAGATGATCGTAATAGCGTCGGATCAACCGGCGTGAATAGAACAGATAGACGCTGACGGAAATAAATATAACCGGCTGCAACGGAAAGGCGATCCCTGCAATGTAAATACATATCTCCCCAAGCACCGGCCCAAAATGCAACGAGTCCCTCCAACCTAACCTATACCCCGGCTTTGTTAGCTTCAACACAAAAAAGTAAAGCAACGGGCCAAATGCCAACGAAAAATGGAAGGGTATCCAGCTTATGATCCCTCCGATCCACAAAACCATTACCAGCAATGCCAAAGCGAGAAACCGGTTTGCCGCGCGGTTGACGCTTTTCACGAACCATAACTGAAACGCAAAAGTCAGCCCGGTAAACAGCGTTCCCACGAATGCGAAATCAAAAAAGGTGATATGGAATGTATAGGAATTCAACGTAACTCAGTCAGCGCAATCGTTGTTCCAAAGCTATAAGATACTGACATATAAAATATTAACGAATCCATGAAACAGATGGTGTACCGAAAACGGACGGAGTGATGTCCGGTTTTGAATGGCCGGAAGGCAGAAAGCCTAAAGATCAACCTTCCTTTAGCAAATACGGTATTTACCCGATTTTAACTTCCTCATCATAGCTGGCTGATCATTTTGTTAGTTACTTGATATTTTCTATTGTGTCGTTTTGACGCAATTGTTTTTCTAATTATATTTATGACGAATACCGTTTTCAATCCAATTAACCTAGTTAATCACTATTAAGAAGTTATGACCAAAACAAATTATCTGGAAACAAAAAGCCATTACCAGATCCTGGACGGATTGCGCGGCGTGGCTTCTGTGCTGGTAGTCGCGTACCATATTTTTGAAACTTTAAACGGCGGCAATCCTTTCGGGCAATTAATTAACCATGGGTATCTTGCCGTCGATTTCTTCTTTCTTCTTTCAGGCTTTGTTGTGGCCTACGCCTATGACGACCGCTGGGGTAAAATGACCCAATGGGATTTTTATAAACGCCGGCTTGTGCGGCTGCAGCCCATGGTCATTATCGGCTCGCTTATAGGGGCGGCGTTATTTTATTTCCAGGCCAGTCCGGCGTTTCCGCTTATAGCGGGCACACCTGTATGGAAAATGCTGTTGATCATGGTTATAGGCTGTACCTTGATCCCCGTACCAATATCAATGGATATTCGCGGCTGGCAGGAGATGCATCCATTAAACGGACCAGCCTGGTCGCTGTTTTTTGAATATATCGCAAACATACTTTACGCAGTTGTCATTCGGCGGTTCTCCAGGCTGGCCTTGTCTGTATTTGTGGCCCTGGCAGGGTGCTTATTGGTCGGTTACCTGGTGACCAGCAAGTTTGGAGCGCTGATAGGCGGCTGGGCCATCGATCCGAAGCAGCTGTTCATTGGATTTACCAGGTTGCTTTATCCCTTTTTTGCCGGTGTTCTGTTGTGCAGAAGCGGAAAATTGATAAAAACCAAAAATGCATTCTGGTGGTGCAGCCTACTTTTGCTGGCGGTATTTTGCATTCCGCGGATAGACGATATCCATCATCCCTGGATGAATGGCCTTTATGAAGCGTTTTGTGTGATCCTGATCTTTCCTCTTGTGGTAGCTTTAGGCGCAGGCGGCGAGCTGCACACGCAACGATCAGCCCGGATATGCAAATTTTTAGGCGACATTTCTTACCCGCTGTATATCACTCACTATCCCATAATTTATGTGTTTACCGCGTGGGTTGCAAACAATAAGTTGGCGTTGGGTCAGCAAACCTTGCTGGCAGGGCTGGGTGTGATCATCGTAAGCTTGTTGCTTGCTTATGCCTGTTTGAAACTTTATGACGCGCCGGTAAGGGAATGGCTGAAGAGAAAAGTATTAGTGAGAAAATAATGTCTGCAAAAACAAAAATTATGAAAAAACAAACAAACCTAATGACTACTTGCCTGGTGACTTCCGCGATCATTCTGAGCAGTTTTGCCTTTCTGAAAAATCAGGACAATAAACTAACGGAAAAAGAAAAGGCCGGCAGGTGGCAGCTTTTATTTGACGGCCAATCGACCGCTGGCTGGCATTTGTATAACAAGCCCGGCTCATTTACCGTGTGGAAAGCAAAAAATGGTGAACTGTTCTGTGACCCTAATGATCAATCAGGAGCCAGTGACCTGGTAACTGACAAAGAATACAAAAATTATGATCTGAAATTCGACTGGAAGCTGCCAAAGAGTGGCAATA
>JAFDZL010000361.1 GCA_018266935.1 Bacteroidota bacterium
GCCTCGGGCTTGGCTGCTTCTACAAAGTGATTAACGAGGTAAATCAACAAGTAACCGCGGCCCAAACCACCGCCAACAAGCAGAACGACGACGCAGATCACGTATTCCACCTTACGCCCTCTTTCCCATAGTTTTGGGAACAGCAGCAGGATGTTGCCATAAATCACCAACGTATAAAAAGCGACACTGGTGGTGCTGAAGATCAATGCGTGCGCCGCACCCTCTTCAGGCAAAATCGAAAAGAAGATGATAAGATATACGGCGATCCATATCAGCCATTGCGAACGCACTATCGCCCTTGTCCTCTTTGCATCATTCATTCTTTAAAAGTACGAAGGTTTTCTTTTCCGCAAAGCGGGCTTTCAATAGGGCGTCCGATTTATTCAATAACAGCAGTATAAAACTCAATAGCTGCGGTGATTGAAAACAGCGCCCGAACCGTTAAAAACAACTTTGATAGAGTTGAAATCATTTCTCATTGAGTACGGTATGCCTGAGCTTGGCTAAACAATTTAATTGAAGAAAACCCTTAACCGGCATGAAACTACACCCTATAGCAGAGAAGATAACCCCGTTGGTAGCCGCTGTTTTGCTTTTGCTGTCGCACTCAGCCAATGTGCTAAAGCGGATGCCCATCGTGAGTGTGACGGGTGTGGTTTCGGCCCGGTGAACAAAATGAAAGCATATTCACTAACCATCAAATCCATAATGAAACGAACATTGACCGCCGGTATCGCACTGGCAATTCTCGTAACGGCTTTTGGCTACACCGCCAAGGCACAACTAACCTCAGTACCTGATGGGGGCAACAAAAGAGCCTCGGTCAGCGAAGGGATAGGCGTCACCAACATAACGATCAATTACAACCGGCCCCATGTTAAAGGCAGGGAAGGACATATCTGGGGCGAACTGATCCCGGTGGGTTATGTTTACCAGGGTTTTGGCCCGTCAAGAGCCGCTCCATGGCGCGCGGGTTCGAATGAGAATACGACCATCGAGTTTTCTACCGACGTAAAGATCGAGGGCCAGCCGTTGGCCGCCGGCAAATACGGCTTTTTTGTAGCATACGATCCGAACGAATGCACCCTGATATTCTCAAAAAATTCAACATCATGGGGCAGCTTTTTTTATAAGCCCGATGAAGATGTTTTGCGCGTAAAAGTAAAGCCGGTGCCTGCCGATAAAAGCGTGGAATGGCTGAAATACGAATTCACCGACGAAACGCCGTCAAGTGCTACGATTGTGCTGCAATGGGAAAAACTTGTAATTCCTTTTAAGGTTGACGTTGATGTACAATCAACGGTAATAGCATCCTTCCGGAGGGAACTGCGCAGCGAAAAAGGTTTTACCTGGGAGTCGTGGGACCAGGCTGCACAGTATTGTGCTCAAAATAAGACCAATCTTGATGAAGCTTTGATGTGGACGGATACCGCCACAAGCGCCAACTTTGGCGGGGATAGAAGCTTTACTGCATGGAGCACCAGGGCAACGGTGCTGGAGGCACTGGGCAGAAACCAGGAAGCTGCCGACGTGATGAAAAAAGCATACCCTTTTGGTACCATGAACGAACTATATTTCTATGCACGCGGATTGACGCGCATGAAAAAAGGTCAGCAGGCGCTGGAGGTGTTCAAGTATTCTTACGATAAATACCCTAACCAATTCCTGCCGATCGCAGGGATGGCGCGCGGGTATTCGGCCATAGGCGATTACAAAAAAGCGCTGACCTATGCACTTAAAGCACAGGCCATAGCACCCGACCCGGCTAACAAGAGCATCGTTGACACTTTTGTGAAAAAGCTGCAGGCCGGCCAGGACATCAATTAAAAGAAGATCAGCTAAATCTCAATACATCTGCCGAATGAAAAATTTCATCAAATGGGTTGTACCGGGTATAGCGGTACTCTGTACAGCCCTTTCTGCTTTTAGCCAAACTATCGTCAACCCTTTAGCAACGCCGAAAGTGTTTTCGCAGGAAGGGGTTGACTCGACCTCGAACCAATCCGTGGCCGCTTTTACGCCCGATGAAAAAACCGTTTACATAGCGGATGGTCAAACCATTGTGGTCTCCAAAAAGGTTAATGGGAAATGGACCAAACCGGTTACAGCTCCTTTCTCGGGACAATGGAAAGATTGGGATCCGACCATGAGCCCGGATGGCAAGCGGCTGATCTTTGTATCGACCCGCCCGCTGGAAGGAATGCCCCAGGATAAGGCGCAAAAGAACGCCCATCTCTGGTATGTGGATCTTCTTTCAGGTGATAGCTGGTCGGCCCCAAAACATTTCGACGCGCCGGTAAACGAGGAGGGTTTCAACGATTTCGGCCCTTCGGTAAGCGGCATAGGGAGCGTTTGTTTCTGTTCGCGCAACCGCGACGGCAACAAGGGAATGCGGGGTTATTATATTAAATGGTTGGGCGATCATTACGATACTCCCAAAGTGCTGGCATTGAATGGCGACAGCGAAGTCTATGACCCTTTTATAGCGCCCGATGAGCATTACATCATTTTTGTCAGCAACAACGAGCTCTATATCAGTTACCGAAATGGAGATGGCTGGTCGCAGGGCCAAAAACTGCCGGCCAATGTGAACAATGGCAAGGGCAACTCCGATCCCTATGTCTCGCCGGATGGTAAAATGCTTTATTATTCACAGGACAAAGCGCCGGGCATTTTGATGGTGCCGGTCAATATTCCCAAAACCCATAGCTGATGCAGATGGACATTTTGATCATATTCGGCTTATTGATACTGGGTTGTTTTATCAACTTCATTTGGGAACCCGAATCCAAGCGGGCCTATTATGTGGCCCTGACGTATTTAGCGCTGACTATATTACTGACCGTTGCAGCCGGGCTGGTATTCCTGGGCGGTATTCAGTGTGCGCTGGTATTATCCGACCTGCGCAGTTTTTTGAAATATGGCGGGTACCTTTCCAACCTGTTGCTGGGCTTTTTAATGGTCAATATCATGTTCAAGCTATGGGTGAAGGATTCCATTCCCGAAAACGGCTACCTTTTTGCCCTGGTGCGCACGGCACTGTGGGGCGCTTCCATTCTTACCGGCATCTCATTTATCACAGAAACGGTATGGAAAGCCGTCAATTTTGACAAAATGCACCATTTTTTTGCAGGCTCGGGCTATGCTGCCTGGTTCCTCTATTTCATTATGGCGGCCGAATTCCTTGGGGGTTTAGGAATACTGCTCAATTTTAAATTGAAAACCGGCCCCCTGGCAGCCGGGGGGCTCATGATCATTATGCTGGGCGCCGTTTATACCCACATCCATAATCATGATCCTTTTTCAGATTCATATGGCGCGGTGAGCGAATTTATATCATTATCCCTTTTACTCATCATGTACTTCTTTGAAAGAAAGATCATTTATGCGCCTGCCGATCCGCATGCATACAGCCTGAACGAATCATGAAACAGATTGCATTGCCTCTATAAAAAACCGAAAATGGACATTTTGATCATACTCGGCCTGTTGATAGCGGGATGCCTCCTGAACTTCATTGCGGAGCCGGGTTTCGGAACCGCCAATGTTGTTTCCCGGCTTTACCTGGTGTTTTCAATCGTGCTTGCCGGGACGGTTTGGATCTACTATTTCGCGGGAATAAAAAATGCAGCAACATTAAACGTTCTGAATATATTACTGCAATATGGTGGCTATCTCTCCCGCCTGCTCCTCGGATTTCTTACCGGCAATATTCTGGTCAAGATCTGGCACAAAGACGGCGTTAATGATCGCAGCGGTTTGAAAGCCATCATACGAACCACGCTTTGGGCCATTTCCATCGCTATAGCCAATTCGTACCTGGTGGCGACGGTCGGCAAGTCGCAAAATATGCCCTATATGATTGGTTTTTTCAAACAGTCGGGCTACGCGATATGGTTCCTGTATTTCATCATGGCTGCTGAATCGCTCTGCGCATTGGGCATACTGCTTCACTTTAAATTGAAAACAGGCATCTATGCCTCATTGGGCCTGGTAGTTATTATGCTTGGCGCTGTTTACACCCATCTGCACAACCGCGATCCTTTTTCGGATTCTTATGCCGCCATATCAGAATTGATCAGTTTGATACTCCTGCTGCTTATCTATTACTTCGAAAAGCTCACGCCGAAAAGTCCCGAAACACAGATATATGTTGTCTAAATACAAAATGATATGAAGAGAATTATACTGAGCACGCTTTTTTGCACACTTGCGTTATTTGCCTGCGCGCAAGAAGGAAAGCATTACAACAGCAGCGATTTTTTTAAACTGAACACCGTGGTTGGTGAGAAACTGGGCAATATCTTTACAAGAACGATATCTTTCAAATCGGACGATTTTCCCGAAATCGTTTATCGCGTAGGCGGTACCGGAATCTACACCGTTACCAAAAATGACCCCAACGCTCCCGAATTTAACGGCGTATTCCGATATGATGGCCGGCCCGAAAGTCATTCCAAAGTAGCAATGAACAATGGCGGCAAAACGGTGAGCTACGATGGCAAAGCCTCAACCAACACCGATGGAAGCGGCGTTTTATACAATTCGCTGATCTGGGGTAATCCTCCTCCAAAGATCGGCAAAGGCGACACCTGGGAGACAACCATTCCTCAGCCGTGGGAACTGGGCGGCGCAGGCACGCAGACCATTACGGTAATGGATATTGACGCTCCGAATCACATGGTGCGCTTAAAAAGAGAGGGCGGCGCGGAGGGCTTTTATGACGGCGACATCAAACAATTAAGCATCAGCAAAGACGGCAAACCTTTGAAGATGAGTATGACGCCGGGCGCCACTCACTGGGTTGGCTATACCATATTTAAAAACGGCCTGGTAATAAGCGACGAATTGATGTCCACGCGCACCGTTACGTTAACGTCCGATTCGCTGAAATGTACAGCCCAGCAGCGGGAGTACATCCTGCTGAACGCCATGCCTGTAACAGATTAGAAAACTACAGAATGATGAGAAAATATTTACTCTTAACCGCAGGCTGGCTGATCAGCATATCTGTTTTTGCACAGGTTGATACCATTCGCCTGCAGGATAAACGGCTGAATACATCAGCATTAAAACCGGCATTGAACCAGTACCTGGTGTATTTTCAAAATCCGAAAACGCCAACGACGCTGCGCTTTTGGTTCTGGCTGCGTGATATTAAACTGGAGGAGCGTAATGGTGAAAAAGTATTTACGATCACCCAGCATTGGTACAATACCGATTCGGCAACCTACCGTTCTATTTATTCTGTAAACCGCGCTTCCGACTTTGCACCGATCTATCACACTGAAACAATAGGCACCAAAACCAAAGCTTACAACTGGGGGCCGGATAAGATCACCGGCGCTGATACCGTCGCGCAAAATTTGCAGAAAGCTTTCTCGCTCGACTTCAAGTTACCTAATTTCAACTGGAACCTCGATATCGAGACTTTCGAAATGCTGCCTTTGGCCAACGGGAAAACCTTCGCGATCAACTTTTACGACGCGGGACTTGATCCGCCTGCCTATGTGAATTATAAAGTGATTGGCAGTGAAACCATTACCCTGCTGAACAATGAAAAAGTGGACTGCTGGAAATTATTTACCGAAGGCGAGAGCCGCGGAACCCATTATTCAGAAACCTATTGGATCAGCAAAAAGGATCACGAATTTTTGAAGGAAGAAGATTTCTTTAACAATATGTATCGCTATAAGATCAAGATGCCCGGAGTCGCGCCGGATTTGATCGCGCGATTCAAATAAAAGATTTAGCCATTCATTTTACTGAGGAAACTTTATATTTGGTTACTGCCAATTATAATTTTCCCATTATGCGTATCACGCGTTGCGCCACCGTCGCCGAACTCAATGAGAAGGCCGCCGATCTGATCATTAAAAGCCTGGCCCAAAACCCGAGGAACCTGTTTTGCACTGCTACAGGCAACTCGCCCACGGGTATTTACAAGCTGCTTGTAGAAAAGAAAGAAGCCATCCATACCAAAAGGCTCAGTTTATTGAAGCTGGACGAATGGTATAGTCTCCCGATGGACAACCCTGCGAGCTGCGAGTATTACCTGCAAAAATATTTGATCGGTCCTTTGGATATAACGTCGGTCACCGGGTTCGACAGTAAAGCCGAGCCTGACGCCGAGTGCAAACGGATCAACGAGTATCTAATTGAACACGGCCCGATAGATGTTTGCGTTTTGGGCCTCGGCCAGAACGGGCACCTGGGGTTTAATGAACCGGCTGATTACCTGAGTCCTCATGCGCACCTTTCTACGCTGAGCCCGACTTCACTGAATCACCAGATGATCAAAGATTCAGGCGTGGAGATGAAATACGGCTTCACGTTGGGCCTTGCGGATATATTACAATCACGGAAGATCATACTACCTGTTTTCGGGCAAAACAAAAGGGCGATTATGCAGCGGCTGATGGAGGGCAAAGTAAGCACGCAGTTACCGGCTTCGCTGCTGTGGCTGCACCCCAATACCGAATGCTTTTATTGTGAAAATGATGTTTAAAATGAAACGGTCGCTACTCATTCTATCGCTGCTGTTCGTTGCTTTCAGCTCGAAAGCCCAGGTGCAAGTCCGAAACGAACCGCGGCATCACAACGTGATCGAAAACAAATATTTCCGGGTGCTGGATGTACGCATCCCTCCGCACGACACTACGCTGCAACATATTCATTCCACGCCTTCGGTGATACTGTTTTTCGGCAACACCGTCACTGCTACGCAGCTCAAAGGGCAAGACTGGGTAAAATCCACAAGCGTTGCAGGTACGGCGCTTTACCGCGATTTTACAAAAGATACAACGATACATCGCGTAAGCAACTGGGATAAAACCCTTTATCACGTTTCGGATATCGAACTACTGTCCGCATACCATCCCAATGATGGGCGCAAACCATTGCCATTTACGGTTTTGTTTAATGAGGAAAAAGCCTTCGCTTACCGGCTGACGGACACGGCGATCAGCAAAAAGACGACGATCAGCAACCGCGGACCGATGATCGCCGGTTTGGTAGCCGGTGACGATATTGTCCTGCATGACACCACACACAAGAGAAGTATCATCATAAAGGCGAACAAGGAAACGTATATCGAACCCGGCATTTCGTTTTACTTGTCGCCGACGAGCAAAAAAGCGATCAACCTGGTTTTGTTCGAATTGAAATAAAAGTTAATTAGTCAGCGACTTGCATTGAAGGCATTAAACAAATAGGAAGCCCCTATGGGGCTCCATTTCAGCTTTTCTTTGTTCTATAAACAGGTAGTCCCTATGGGACTAATGGAGTGCTAATGGCTCCTTCGGAGCCGCCTGTTTATAGAAAAATAAAAAGTAGAAATTCAACTCCGTAGGAGTTTCCTATCACAAGGAGTCTAATTTTATGCTGAACTTGCCTAAAAAAAAATAACAAATATGAGTAAGGGAACTGAACAGCATACCTATGACGCTATTGTCATCGGCTCGGGCATCAGCGGCGGCTGGGCCGCGAAGGAATTGTGCGACCTTGGCGTAAAAACCCTGGTGCTGGAGCGCGGGCGAAACATCGAGCACATCAAAGATTATCCCACCGCGACCAAGGGGCCGTGGGAGTTCCCGCACCGGATGGAAGAGCCTTTGCAGGTACTGAAGGACAATCCTGTCATCAGCAAATGCTATGCTTTTGGCGAAGACACGCAGCATTTTTTTGTAAAGGACAAGGAGCACCCATACATCCAGGAAAAACCGTTCGACTGGATTCGAGGCTACCAGGTAGGCGGCAAATCCATCATGTGGGGGCGGGCCTGCCAGCGCTGGAGCGATTTTGAATTTTCAGCGCCGCAGCGCTATGGCTTTGCCGTCGATTGGCCTATCCGGTACGCCGACATCGCGCCATGGTATTCTCACGTGGAAAAATTCTCGGGTATTTGCGGCGATAAAGATGGCCTGGAAGCCTTGCCCGACGGGGATTATCTACCGCCCTTTGAGCTAAGCTGCGTGGAGGAAGATATCCAGCGCAAGCTGAAAGTACATTACCCCGACCGTCACATGGTGAAGACCCGCTGGGCGCACCTCACCAAGCCCGAGCCCATCCACTTGCAGCAGGGGCGCGGCCAGTGCCAGGCACGCGACCTTTGTACGCGCGGTTGCCCTTTCGGCGGGTATTTCAGCTCGGTTTCTTCCACCCTGCCCTGGGCGAAGAAAACGGGCAACCTGACTATCAGGCCGTTCTCGGTCGTGCATTCGGTGATCTATGACGACAAGAAAGGCAAAGTGACTGGCGTACGCATCATCGACACCAACACCAAACAGGAATACGAGTACTATGCTAAAGTGATCTTCCTGAACGCGGCTTGTTTAAACACTAATTTGATCCTGCTCAATTCGATATCAAACCGTTTCCCCAACGGTTTGGGTAATGATAACGGTCTGCTGGGTAAATTCATGGCTTTCCAGAATTACCGCGGCAGTGTGCACGGGCGCGTGGAAGGGTTTGAGGACAAATACTATTATGGCCGCAACCCGACAAATCCCATAATCGCCAACTACCGCAATTTGCATAAACAGGATACCGACTATATCGGCGGCTTCCTCACTTTCGTTTACTCGAACCGCGGCCGGGAACGATGGAACGAGGGCATTGGCGCCGACCTGAAAGAATCATTGACACAGCCCGGACCATGGCGCGCAGGCATGTATATGCAGGGCGAAACGATACCGAAAGAAGTGAATCATGTTCGCCTGAGTAAGGACAAAAAAGATCCCTGGGGCATTCCGCAACTGATCACTTCGGTCGGCTATGATGATAACGACGATAAGATGGTGAAGGACTTTCTTGACCAAAGCGCCGCAATGCTGGCGGCGGCAGGCGTCAAAGACATCTTCAAATATGATACCCACCAGGCTCCGGGCCTGGATATCCACGAAATGGGCGGTTGCCGTATGGGGAATGATCCAAAGACCTCGTTATTGAACAAGTGGAACCAAATGCACCTATGTAACAATGTGTACGTAACCGACGGCGCCTGCATGACCAGCACGGGTAATCAAAGCCCTTCGATATTGTATATGGCTTTTGCAGCAAGGGCGGCAAATCATGCGGCGCAGGAAATGAAGAAGGGGAATGTTTGAGACCGGTGATCAGTTAACTGGTGATTAGAGATTAGGTTTCCTCATTTCTCCCTTGGAGGGCCATTGCGATTGAATTAAAACTTATGATACGGCTTCTGAAAGAAGTTGTCCACAAGTTTGTTAAAATCCGCGGCATGCTCGATGAGTGTGGGATGCCCTGAGTTCGGCACCACCCATAAATAAGCCCGCGGGATTGCCTCATAAATCTTTACCGTGTGCTCGATGGGGATCAGATCGTGGTCGCCGCAAATGATTAATGAGGGGCATTTGATCACCTTCAGGGCCGAAAAAGGAATATTAGGCTGATCATAGTCCAGCATGAATATTTTCCAATCATTTTTTTCTTTCGCTGTGGTGCGTGGCTTGTCTTTATCGGTGTTGTACTGCTTCACCATGTCTCTCCACAAATAAGGCTGCAAGGCGGTCGAATCGGGCGTCAGGTTGGCGCCGGTAGCGGCGAACTTGATCACCTTATCCGGGTGGCGCATAGCCAGCAGTATAGCGTTAATGCCTCCATCGCTCCAACCGATCACGTAAGCCGAATGGATATGCATCTTATCCAGCAGTGCAGCGAAATCGTCGGCCATCTGCTCAAAGCTCAGCGAATCTTTCGGGTCAACGGTCTTTCCGTGCGCGCGGCTATCGACGGCGATCACCTTGTACTTTTTTGAGAAGTAAGGAATTGTTTTAGAAAATGCGGCGATGCTGCCGCCATTTCCGTGGATCAGCAGCAGCGGTTTGCCCTGGCCATACACCTCGGCGTACATTTTAATATCCCGAACATCGTAATATTTTCCGGCAGCCGGATTGTCGCCATATTTTACCTGTTGTCCGTATGCAACAACCGAAAATGCTAATGCGTATAAGATCGTCGTTATCTTCATCGCAGGATCTTTATAAAGTCCTGAAATTTAGGAATTTTAATTTATTTTACTTAACTTCCCTCATCAATTTAAACCCTGATTATCATGAAAAAACTATTGCTCATTACAGCGCTTGCTGCGTTTTCATTGACGGCTGGCGCAAAAACAGTCACATCATTATCTGCAGATACGGGTTCCACCAAACATTCGTCCAAATTCCACAGATTCAAAGTCGATTTTACCCTCGGTTATGCGATCCCCCCGACAAATAGTAGTAGCGCGAACGCGAATATAAAGGCGGGCGCAGAAATCGTGCTCGAGCCGCATTATCGCGTTTCTGATGCCGTGGCAGTCGGCCTCAGGATAGCGGGAGCCGGGTTAGGGTATGCCGACACAACCGGCAGCGGTACAGGCACCAGCGGCAAGGCTCATGTTTCGTTCATATACTCCTACTGCCCAACGGTA
>JAFDZL010000362.1 GCA_018266935.1 Bacteroidota bacterium
CGAAGGCGAACAGTGGGAGCAGAAAGAACTCGCTATAAAAAATGCCATGGAAGGCGGTGGGGGCCACAAGCTTACGCGGTTTGATAAATTCAGGAAACGTTTTCTTTCGTGGATAGACTGGATGATGCCCAACCGGCGGTTTTGGATACTTTTTTATGTGTTTACGGCAACCGGCTTTGCCATTGTCATGTTCATGATCATTGGGCGCGATGTATTGCCTAAAGTAAATTCGGGAACTTTCCAGGTCCGCCTTCGTGCACCCGACGGTACGCGTTATGAACGAACGGAGCTCATCACCCTCGATTGCATCCATGAGTTGGAAAAACTGGTGGGCAGGGAAAATATTGATGTTTCTTCGGCGATGGTGGGGATGCACCCAGGTGCATTTTCCACAAGCCCTATTTACCTGTTTATGGCCGGTACGCAGGAAGCCGTGTTGCAGGTGAATTTGCGTGAAGGATATAAAGTTGATCTTGACAATCTGAAAGAGCGCCTACGTGCCGCGATGAAAAAGATCAGGCCGTCAGTTCAGCTTTCGTTTGAGCCGATCGAGCTTACCGATAAGATATTGAGCCAGGGATCGCCGACGCCTATTGAAATTGCTGTCATAGGTAAAAACAAACCGCAAAACGTCATCTATGCCATGAAGATAGTGGACAAGCTGAAAAAGATACCCTATCTGCGGGATGTGCAGATCGGGCAGTCGTTCAGGTACCCGTCAATAGCTATTGATATAGACCGGCAGCGGGTAGCGCAGCTCGGCCTTAATATGAACGATGTTTCCCGCTCACTGATCGCCTCAACGTCTTCATCACGCTACACTGAAAAGAATGTCTGGCTGGACGAAAAGTCAAACCAGGCTTATAACGTCCAGGTGGAAATTCCGGAATACCAGATGACCAGCCTGAACACGATCAAAGAGATACCTGTGACACCTAACCAGTCGCGGCCGGTATTGAGTGATGTTGCCACCATCAGGCAGGACACTACCTACGGCGAAGATGACGACATTGGCGCTTTACCGATGCTGACCGTCACCGCTAACCTGAATAACAAAGACCTCGGCACTGCCACAACCGATGTAAATAATGCACTGAAAGATATGGGCGAACCACCTCGTGGTATGACCATCCAGCCACGCGGTATGAGCACCACACTGACGGATACCCTCGATAGTTTGACCCTGGGACTCATTGTCGCGGTGCTGGTGATCTACCTGATGCTTACGGCCAATTTCCAGTCGTTCAAGTTATCATTGGTTGTGTTAAGCACAGTGCCTGCGGTATTGGCCGGTTCTCTATTGTTGGTGAAGATCACCGGAGCTACACTCAACCTGCAGTCCTATATGGGCATGATCATGTCGGTCGGGGTTTCCATATCCAACGCCGTACTATTAGTTACCAACGCCGAGGACCTGCGTAAACATAATGGCGATGCGCTCAAATCGGCCCGCGAGGCTGCCGCACTGCGCTTAAGGCCGATCCTGATGACCGCGCTTGCAATGATCGTGGGCATGATACCCATGGCGATAGGTATGGGTGAAGGCGGCGATCAGACCGCGCCGCTGGGCCGTGCGGTCATCGGGGGCCTTTTGGCATCGACATTTGCGGCTCTCCTCATTTTGCCGCAGGTTTTTGCCTGGGTACAGAGAAAGACCACCACAGCCTCTGTTTCGTTAGACCCTGAAGATAAAGAAAGTAAGTTTTATGTTCCAGCACATCACAATGAACACTAATAATAAATACGCTATTGCCCTGGCGCTCATCGCCCTGATCGGCCTTGCAGCTTGTAGTGATAAGAAGCAGAAGGAGGAAATTGCCCAGACCGAAAGACAGGAAGCCGCCATGGATACCCCGTCCGTGGCGATAATACCGGTCTCGAAAGGTATGCTCAATTCAACCATCACGGTGCCCGGAGAACTGATACCTTTCCAGGAGGTGGATATTTATGCGAAGATCAACAGCTACGTCAAAAAACTATACGTTGATATTGGCTCCCAGGTACATACCGGCGATCTGCTGGCTACGCTTGAAGCACCCGAGCTGAACTCGCAATTGGCGGCTGCCGAATCACATATCAAACAGCAACAGGCTATTTACTTCGCCAGCAAAGCGACGTATGACCGGTTGCTGAATACCAGCAAAACCCCGGGGACCGTGTCCGAAAACGATTTGGAACAGGCGGAGGCAAAGAAGAATTCGGACTATGCCAACGTCGAGGCGGCGAAGTCTGATTACAAAGCTGTCGGGGCGAACCTGGCTTATTTGCAGATCCGCGCCCCATTCGACGGCGTGGTAAGTTCGCGGAATGTGAATATGGGCGCTTATGTAGGCCCGGCCGGGAAGGGGTCGGATCAGCCCATCTTCGTCATCCAGGAGCAAAGTAAGATGCGCCTGGTGATCTCGGTGCCCGAACAATATACAGGAGGTTTGAGCAATAAAGACGAGGTAACGTTTTCAGTAAAGACATTGCCCAGCAGGAAATTCAAGGCGCAGGTGAAACGTTTGGCGGGCGTGCTGGATGAAAAACTCCGCGCTGAGCGTTTGGAGATGGACGTTTACAACAAGAACAAAGAGCTGTTACCGGGTATGTACGCTGACGTTGATTTACCGGTTCCATCGCGCGACAGCGCTTTCATCGTTCCTAAAACCGCGGTAGTTACGTCGACGGAAAAAGTGTTTGTGATCAGGGTGAAAGATAATAAGGCCGAGTGGGTTGACGTAAAGAAAGGCTTTCAGTCGGGTGGCAACATGGAAATTTACGGCGATCTGAAAGCCGGTGATCAATTGGTTGCTAAAGCGAATGATGAGATCAGGGACGGGCAGCAGGTGAGGGTGAGCAATTCCGATCGGGCTTCTGTAAGAAGTGATGCTGCGATAGCCGATACAGCCAAAAAGAAAGCGTCAGTTTCGAAAAAATAGGAAACTCCGACGGAGTTGACTTTTCGTATTTACTTTGCTATAAACAGTTGGCTCCGATGGAGCCCTGGTTTAAGCACAGGCTTTGTCAGTGCGTCAGCTTCTTAGTCCCATAGGGACTGCCTGTTTGTAGAAAACATATAGAAATTTAATCAAGCTCCATCGGAGCTTCCCTCTTTAGCTGGGCGTGTGCTGCCTATTGTATTCTCTTCACAACATCCACCCCTAAAGCATCCGTGCTGGCGCCGCAGTTAGAGAGTATAACGACAGCCAGCTTCTTTTCGGGATTAAAGACCAGGAAGCTGCTGCAGCCATAAGTTCCGCCATTATGGAAATAATACTCCACGTTATTGATGGTAATGATGTGCCAGGCGAGACCTAGTTTTAGGTCCTTTTGCGTGTAGGTAACCCGCTGAGTCAATTGCATTGCCTTTGAAAGTTTCGTGTCAGTTGGCATCATGTTGGCTTTGACGTAAACCAGCAGATCGTTTATCGTGGATTTGAGCGTTCCGCAGGGCGCAAGTACATCAAAATGCCACGGCGATGTTTCTTTTCCGTTCTCGTTATAAACCTTAACGAACCTTTTCTGTAGCGCGGGACCCAGGTTTTCAGCAGTGCTTTGCATGCCCAAAGGCTGGCAAATGACCTGCCCGACCATCTGTTCAAACGTTTTACCGCTCACTTGTTCCAGGATTGCCCCTAGCAACCCTACCGCAAGGTTGGAATAAGAATATCGTTTACCCGGTCTGCTTTCCAGTTTGCAGGTTTTGAGGTAGCTGAACAGGTATTGTTTGGTGTAATCTTTATAAGGATCTTCAGTAGAACTCGAATGATCGTCGAAATTAGCGGGCAGGCGAGCCAGGCCCGAAGTGTGGTTACTAAGCATCCCTAGCGTGATCCCTTGCAGTTCTTTATTGGCCGCAACGGAATCGGGCAGGTATTTGGTTATGGGATCGTCGAGTTTTACTTTTCCTTCGTTCACGTAATAAGCCAGCAGTGTGGAAGTAAACGTTTTGGTGATCGACCCGATCTCGAACAGCGTATTAGCGTTTGGTAACTGGTGGTTGTCACGAGCCGTTTCTCCGTATTCGTAAACCGTGGTAATGCCATTTTTCAATATAGCGATACTTAGCCCAACGGTATTGGCTTTCTGGATATATTTCCGCGCAGCGGAATCAATTTTTTTGTCCGCGGGCGTTTGCATGGGGTTAGTAGTAGCGACCGGCGCTGGTTTATTCCCCGCATCTTCTTTATAAGGCAAAAAATAGAAGAGCTCTAATTTGTCCTTATTATCTAAGCTCATTTGCAATTGCAGCGTAGCCGCTTCGCACACCAGCTTGTACGTGGCAACCTTGTCGTTCACAAAGTC
>JAFDZL010000363.1 GCA_018266935.1 Bacteroidota bacterium
AACTGAATGCGCCTCAGCATGATATTGTCGACATCAAAGGCTTGCTGTGCAAAGGGATGCAACGCCTCTTAAATCTGAATGATCTGTACGAATGTGCAGATATGGAAAAAAAACGCGCGATCATCAGTTCGATGTTCCCCGAAAAAATGAGTTTTGAAAATAATTCACTTCGAACTGGCAGGGTTAACGAGGCGGTCAGGTATATCTACCTGATAGATAACTACTTTAAAGAAAATAAAAAAGGACAAACCAATGTTCAAATTGATTTGTCCTCTCAAGTCGGGGTGGCAGGATTCGAACCTGCGGCCTCCACATCCCAAATGTGGCGCGATACCGGGCTACGCTACACCCCGTCGGGGCTGCAAAGGTACGTTTTTAAAATCCTGCTGCAAATCTTTTTTCAGATATTTAAGCTTTCGGTAAAGCGGTAAGCAATTTTTCAATGACATTTATAAACTTATCGCGCACAAAATTGTTACTTGAAACCGTTTTGGCTTTTTAGCACCTTTGCTGTGCCGCTATCTGTGATAAATAATAATAAGTTTCTGACTATTATTGTTTTGTCATGCCGGTGTTGCGGGAAAGCTATTATTAAAATGCCCAAACTTCATTCTTTCATATGGTGAGTGTTTATTTTGCAAAAGGCACAAGCCGTTTTTTCCTGCTGGCCGTAAGCATGGTTTGCGCGGCTCAACTATGCTTTGCGCAGAAAGTAAATCCCAATAACCCGCCTGTACCTTCGGTTCCGGACACGGTGAAAACCAACCTGGTGATCCCGCAAAATCCTGCAGATACCGGTAAAAACGCCAATGGCCAGTACCTGACGCTGCGGCAGTGCATCGATTACGCGATGCAGCATCAGCCTGGAGTGAACATCGCTAAGGTCAACATCGAGGTAACCAAAGCTACAAATGCTGCGGCGTTGGGCGCATGGCTGCCGCAGGCCAATGCTTCGGGCACATTCGACCACTATTTTCTGACTACAAACGGCAATACCGTAACAAATACCGGCTCAAAAGGCGGATATGCAAACACCTTTATACCGGGTATCCAGGTTTCGCAGTCCATTTTCAGTCCGGCTTTGCTGTACGCTTATCGTGCCGCACCCCTGTATAACAAACAGGCGCAGCAAGCTACCGACAGCACCAAAATATTCCTGGTTTCAGGTGTTTCCAAATCATTTTATAATGTCCTGCTAACGCTGGAACAGATCAATGTGCTGAAGGAAGATACCGCCCGCCTCGGTCAAAGCCTGCGCGACGCCTACCATCAGTACAAAGGCGGAATCGTTGATGAAACCGATTATGAGGAGGCCGAGATCACGCTCAATAATTCCGTTGCACAGTTGAAACAGGCAACACAAAATGTGGTTCCGCAATACGCCGCGCTGAAGAGGCTGATTGGCTATCCTCCCGAACAGCAATTCAATGTAAGCTTCGATACACTGCAGATGATGGATGCCATCCATATGGATACCACGCAGCAACTGGCATATGAAAAGCGTATCGAATACCAGGAACTGAATACCGCCGCCAGCCTGCAGGACGAGCAGGTGCATTTTTACCGTTTTCAGTGGCTGCCGACCGTATCGGCGTTCTATAATTATAATTTAGGCTATTACAGCAACCAGTTTTCGGCGCTGTTCAACAATTCGTACCCGAATTCGCTGATCGGCCTGTCGCTTAACATCCCCATTTTTACGGGACTTACACGGTTAAACAATCTGAAAAAAGCTAAATTGGTAAGACAGATCATTGACTGGCAAAGAACAGATCTGAGGTCGCAGATATACCAGGAGTACACTTCAGCGCTTGCTAACTATAAAAGCGACATGTACAGTCTCAAGCTACTGCAAAAGAATGTGGCGCTGGCACGGCGCAGCTACTTTGTGGTTACGCTGCAGTACAAACAGGGTATTGTGCCTTACCTGAATGTGATAACCGCCGAATCGAACCTGATAACGTCTGAAATAAATTATTTGAACGACCTGTTCCAGGTGATGTCGAGCAAGATCGACCTTGAAAAAGCCATGGGCATCATAAATTATTAACCGTGAAACCAACCGTCTCAATGAATAAAGTAGTTTTAAGCGTCTTCTTTTTAAGCAGTCTCCTCCTTGGGGCCTGCAAAAAGAAGCAACCCCCGCAAAACCCCGAGATACCTGTGAATCTATATACCGTAAAGGCTAAACGTGTCCTTTATTTTGATAAATACCCCTCAACTACGCAGGCATTGAGCCAGGTGAACTTATTGCCGCAGGTGACGGGCGCCATTACCGGCATATTTTTCAAAGAGGGATCACATGTTTCAAAGGGCGAGAAGCTTTACGAGATCGATAAGCGTTTGTACGAGGCAGCTTATGACCAGGCAGTAGCCAACCTGCAGGTTCAGCAGGGCAATTTGGTTCAGGCCAAACAGGATGCCGACCGTTACGAATATCTGAATAAATACAATGCAGTTGCCAAACAGCAGTATGATCATGCGATGATCGCATTGGATAATGCCAAAAATACCGTTAAAGCCGCCGAGCAGGCCGTAAAAACAGCCAAAACCAATTTAAATTACGCGGTTGTTTATGCACCTTTCGACGGGACTATTGGTTTCAGTATGGTGAAGATGGGCGATGTGGTAAACCCGGGTTCGACCATCCTGAACACGGTTTCAACCGACGACCCCATGGCCGTTGATTTCCTGATCAACGAAAAGCAATTGCCGCATTTCGAGCAGCTGCAGGGCCCGGCGGCATCTAAGAAGATCGATTCCCTGTTCACTATTTTGCTCCCGGACAATACGTTATATCCTGAACTTGGATACGTGCAGGTTATCGACCGCGCTGTTGACCCGCAAACCGGTTCCATCCGTATTCGTTTAGTATTTCCCAATCCTAAAAAAGTGTTGCGCGCGGGCATGAGTTGTATTGTGCGCGTGCATAACCAGGACACTGGTCCGCAGATAGTGATACCTAATAAGGCGGTAATTGAGCAAATGGGTGAATACTTTGTATTCGTGGCGAAGGATAGCGTGATCCGTACCCATATGGATACTGTAAACCATGTGACTAACCCCAGGCCAAAAATGGTAGCCGCTCAAAAGAAGGTGCAGACGGGGCAAACCATAGGGCCTAATATCGTGATCAAGAGCGGTATAAATGAAGGCGAACGCGTAGTTGTTGACGGCGTGCAATCGTTACACGAAGGATCACAAATAACTACGGCCAATAAAGTAGCGCCTTCAGGAAGAGGAGGACGATAAAAAGTCGGAAGTCTTCGGCCCGAAATCTTAAGCCGATCTTTGGCAAAAGAAAATTTTGGACTTTGGACTTGCGACTTCAGACTCAAGACTAAAAAAAATGATCGCTAATACCTTCATAAAACGACCTGTTACCGCCATAGTGATCTCTATCGTACTGGTGATCACGGGTACCGTGTGTATTCTGCTGCTGCCTGTTGACCAATATCCCGACATCACTCCGCCCGTAGTGCAGGTAAACGGACAGTTTATCGGCGCCGATGCCCAGACCGTGGAGCAAACCATGGCCACGCCGATCGAAGAACAGGTAAACGGTTCGCCCGGTATGGAATACATGCAGAGCAACAGCACCAATAACGGTGCCATGCAGCTCAATGTAACTTTCAAGATAGGCACCAACATAGACGTTGCCGCGCTCGACGTGCAAAACCGTGTAAGTATTGCTACGCCCCTTTTACCTTCGGCGGCCAGCAGGCTGGGCCTTACCGTTCGTGCGGTTAACCCCAGCATGCTGATGATGGTGGCCATATACGCGCCGCACGATACGCACAATATCACCTTCCTCGATAATTACACCAATATTTTCATCCAGGACGCCTTGCTGCGGGTACCGGGAGTAGGCACGATAAGCCGGTTTACGGACGACTTTAGTATGCGTATCTGGATGAACCCGCAAAAAATGGCCGCTTACAGCATTGAACCGCAGGATATTATTTCCGCGCTTAATGCCCAAAACGTACAGGTAGCCGCCGGTACAGCAGGGGTGCCGCCACAGGCGCCAACGCAAACTTATGAGTTGGGTATTTTGGTAAACGGTCGTTTAAGTACGGTGCCGGAGTTTCAAAACATCATTGTAAAAAACAACCCTCAAACCGGCGAACTGGTTTACCTGAAGGACGTTGCCCGCGTTGAACTGGGTAAATTTACCTTTTCAAGCAACTCATTTGTCGACGGGCACCGGGCATCTTACCTGCAGATATACCAGGCGCCGGGCAGCAATGCGCTCCAAACCGCTAACGGCGTTTACGCGGCGCTTGCCAAGCTGAAACAAACCTTTCCGGCGGATGTGGCCTACAGCGTTCCGTTTGAATCAGTTACTGTCGTAAAAGTTTCGATGGCTGATGTGGTGAGAACTTTGTTAATGACACTTGGCCTGGTGGCTATCGTGGTTTTCCTTTTCCTTCAAACATTCAGGTCGACACTTATTCCGATTCTTGCCATACCGGTATCCATTTTCGGAACATTTTGTTTCTTTATCCCGCTTGGCTTCACCATCAATACCTTAACCATGTTTGGTTTCGTGCTGGCTATCGGTATTGTTGTTGACGACGCCATTATTGTGGTCGAGGCCGTTCAGCACTATATCGATCATGATAAGATGTCGCCTAAGGAGGCCACTTACCAGGCGATGAAGGATATCTCCGCGCCGGTTGTGGCTATAGCCCTCATCCTCGCGGCGGTGTTTGTACCTGTGGGTTTCATTCCCGGCATCGTGGGCAGGTTGTACCAGCAATTTGCGATCACCATAGCTATTTCAGTAGTTATTTCAGCCTTTATCGCTTTGTCGCTAACACCTGCGTTGTGTTCGCTATTGTTAAAACCAACCGACGAAAGCAAAAAGCACAAGGGCCTCACGGGGTGGTTCACAAAATTTAATGCATGGTTTGACAGGGTGACCGGAAAATATACCGAAGGTGTTCGCCGTAGTATCAAAGGGTCCAGGTACATCGTTATCCTGTTGCTTTGCGTGTGTGCCGGAGCTTATTTTATGTTCGA
>JAFDZL010000364.1 GCA_018266935.1 Bacteroidota bacterium
ATCTGGTAACCTTCTTCGCCAACGAGAAGAAGATCAGTGCTGACGACCTCAAAGAAATTATCAAATTGATCGAAAACCCTAAAAAATAGAAACCATGCCCGCGTTGTTCACATTCCTTTTTAAGGTAAACATAGCCCTTGTGCTCTTCTGCCTGGGTTATTATACCGTGCTGAGGCACCTCACCTTTTACACCCTCAACCGAATATACCTCGTTGCGGCCATACTATTCGCATCGGTCTATCCATTTATCAATATCAACGGCTTTGTGCAAAGCCATCAAAAATTTACGGCGCCCGTGCAGTACGTCATTACGCAATGGAAAGCACCGGCGGTAAATTTCGTCAAACCGCTCGACCAGCCAAACTACTGGCAGTGGGCCGAAGTAGCTTTCTGGACGGGAGTCCTGCTGCTCGCCATTCGTTTAATATTGCAGTTGTTTTCCCTGTTCAGACTTTACCACAACTCAACGCCGGGCCGTGTGAACAATTACCCGGTAAGGCTGGTAAGCGGCGATATTAGTCCGTTCTCGTTCTGGCGCAGCATTTATATCAATCCGGATAAGCTCTCGGCCGGTGACATGGAAAAGGTGCTGGAGCATGAACATGTACACGTAAGCCAATGGCATACGCTTGACATCCTGCTGGCCGAACTGAGCACGGTATTTTACTGGTTCAACCCTGGGGTATGGCTGATAAAAAAAGCCGTGCGCGAAAACATTGAATTTATAACTGACCGCAGGATCCTGCAAAAAGGCGCCGATAGCAAGCAATATCAATACAGCCTGCTTACGGTGAGCATGGCAGCGGCCGGAAATAACCTCGTCAACCACTTTAATATTTCAACAATCAAAAAACGAATTGTCATGATGAACACCAAAAGATCATCCCGCATCAACCTCGGCCGTTACCTGTTAGTAGCGCCTGCCGTTGTTATATTATTACTTGCTTTCAGTATATCAAAGGCTGAAGCAGTAAAGAAAGGATTTACTACAACTATCCATTCACTTTCAAAAGCCATTACGAATATTCACGTTAGCAGTAACCAACCACAAACTGTCAAAATCTCCCCTGAACACAAACCCGGGATTCAGTCAGCGGCCAAAACTGTTATCGCTGATACCATCTATCACGGCAAATCGAAAGATGGCAAAAGAACGATGATGATCACCAGCGACAAGGGCCTCGATTCAACCGGTTATGTGATCAATGGCGCTAAATCGACCCGCGCCGATGTGCTGGCTTTGGACCCCGGCAAGATATATAGCCTTGATATGGTCTCGGCCGATATCGCCAGCAAATATGTTGACTTCACGCTAGAAAAACCGCAGATATTATTTGTGACGACAGACGGTTCTGAAAAGGGAATGGCATTGAAGGAACGTATGGATAAGAGTTTTAGCCACGGCGTGGTGGCAGGCACGAGGAATATGGCAATAGCCGGAAGCAACGATATAGCTTCTGCGCCGACCGCAAGCACGGTGTATTCTTACTCAGTTACGGAATCTGGTGATAATGCTCCAAAGACCGAACTTCATATATCTGCCAAACCAACCGTTGCAACTAACATGAAGCTGGGCGATGTAATAGTATCTCCGGAGCCTACGGAAGTTATTACCATCGATTCAAACGGAACAGAGCACACAAACGTTTTATACAGAAACAAAAGTTATTTTATCAATAAAAAAGGCGCTGATAATATGATATATGCGGTAAAGCCGAACTACGGAGGAACTACGATAGATAACTTCCACAACGGCGTCCTTTACATTATCGACGGAAAAGAAGCCTCAAGTCTGAAAGGTGTCTCGGCCGATGACATCAGGTCGATCACCGCGCTGCGGGACGAAGCCGCAAAGAAGTATGGCGACAAAGGCAAGAACGGCGTCATCATCGTGACCACTAAAAAAGCCAAAGAATAGTTCGTTAATAGTTTTCTGTAACCGGCCGCAAAATGCGGCCGGTTGTATAAGCATCGCTTTACCTTCCTAAACATCCAATTCCATGCGTAAATTTTTCTTTAAACTGCATTTATGGGCATCCATAACGGTAAGCCCGCTCCTGCTCATATTTGCGCTGACAGGCAGTCTGATGGCCTTTGAGCCCGAGTTGGATCATGCTCTGCACGCCAAACTGTATTATGTGACGCAGGGTGATCATAAGCTCTCGCTTACGCAGATCAGCCAATCGGTTAATAGTTCTTTCCCGAAAGATACGATCAATCAGTACTACGTTTCGACAGATCCCGGGATATCGTACCAGGTTGGGACAAACAACCGCAATATCTTTATCAACCAATACTCCGGTAAGGTGATAGGCACGATGACTGGACCTGATTTCTGGAACAAAGCTCAGAATTTTATCCACCAGATCCATTTGCGGCTGGCTTTTCGCGACAAACATGATACCGGCGGCATTATCATGAGCTGGGCGGCAGTTGTCATGCTCATTATCCTGCCATCGGGCCTGGTTCTTTGGTGGAAGCAGAAACGGATTACGATCAGAAAAACGAGCAAGGGCAGGCAAAGGTGGTTCGATTTGCACAGCATGATCGGGGTGTTTGTCTTCCTGTTTATTCTGGTGCCGACGTTGACAGGGGTTATTATGGGATTCGGCAAGGTTACGACTCCCCTTATGTACAAGATCACATCTAGTCAACCCGCAATTCAACCGGATACGAAAATCGATATTCTGCCTGGCGGCGAAATGATCTCTGCAGATAGCGCTTGTCATATCGCCCAGCGGGCGATCCCCGGAGCAACTCCGTTTGATATTTTCATGTTCGGTAAGGACCAGGCCTACTATATCCGTTCTCGTTTCCCCGAAGACCTGACGCCCGGTGGCAGAAGCACGGTGATCATTAATTCCTACACCGGCAAAGTGATGTACGCCGTCGGTTCAAGAACAGCCCCCGGAGGTACGCGGTTGATAAATCTTACCCGGGCCATCCACACCGGCGATATTTTTGGCATCCCGTCAAAATTAATTGGCCTGGTAGTTTGCCTTGCACTTGCGCTGCAGATATTCAGCGGGTTGAAGATGTGGTATATGAGAAGATTTGGCAGCCGGAGAAAAGTAAAAGAGTCATGAATCCATCAACTCGCTTCGGCGAGTTTTTCATTTTTCAACAATTCCAGCAACGCCTTTTCCGCCTTGTTCAGCTCGGCGATATTGGTATCGTCCTGTTCATCGAGCTTGGTTATGTATTTGAAAATGGCACCCTCCTCATAGCTTTTGATCACCGAAGGATGCACATAATATTTCTTACATACTGTTCTTGTATTGCCCAGGTTCAAAGCCACTTCGTCCAATACGCTGACGATTTTCCGCTTGCATTCGGTCATCGAATTAAATTCCCCTGCCTGCTTAAATGCATATAGCGCACTTACACTGCCTGCCCAGGTACGGAAATCCTTCGCCGTGAAATCTTCACCGGTGATATTCTTCAGGTAATCATTAACATCGCCGGAACCTATCGGCTTTTTGTTGCCCTCAGCATCAAAATATTGAAACAGCTCGCGGCCGGGTATATCGCGGCATTGCCTGATCAGCCGGGCCAGTTTGCGGCTATGTAACGCCACTTTGTGAAATACGCCCTTCTTTCCTTTAAATTCAAAATAAACATCAGCGCCGTCAATCTTCACGTGCTTATTCATCAGTGTGGTGAGGCCAAACGAACCATAAAGTTTTTTATAGGACTCATTCCCTACCCTAATGCTGGTCAGTTCCATGATACGCACCACCAGTGCCACCACTTTTTCGTGGTCAAGATCGGCGCGCTTCAGGTCTTTATCTACCTGCTTGCGGATGGCGGGCAAGTGTTCGGCAAAAAGCTGTATGCGGTAATACTTGGATTGATTGCGCAGCCTGG
>JAFDZL010000365.1 GCA_018266935.1 Bacteroidota bacterium
CCTTCGGCATTAAAAACCAGCAGCCGGTGCCCGCCGCCCGGGCAGACCACAACTGCCGAACCATTAGCTTTATCTTTCGGGGGCAGGAAAACGGTTAGGGAAGGATTGTTAATATTCTTTACCCAATAATCTTTAGCCTGCTCGGGCACATCCTTCAATTTCTCGAAACCGGGTGCGCCATTTGGCCAAAGCGGTATAACAAACGGCTGATTCTGTGCTGAGGCCAAAATGGGAGCAAGGCAAAGAATTAAAGTAATTCGTTTTATGATCGTGTTTTTCATTATTTAATTAAAGATGGTTCAAACATGCTTTTATCGACGGCTGTTCCGCCAACCACATCGTGGTATTTTTCCACCTGCAGGATATGGTCATTGATATAGAATTTGCACAAAGTTTCGCTCCAGCCGCCGCCTTTCACTGGTATTTGGCCTTCCATAGTGCCTTCCTCCTTCGTGCCGTCCTCGTATTTCAAAAATCTTACTGCAACGAGCTTTTCCTGGTCTATCCAAAGTTGATTTACTTTTTCATCGGCTTTATCCGAACCGATGACATAAACAGGTTTGCCCTTCCAGGTATCAGTATGGAACTTAGCGAGGTCGTAATGCAGATCTTTAAAGTGAGACAGCACCTGGTCAAACGGCACGAAATACATTCCGCCCAGGAAAAAGATCAACTCATTTTCGTTTTTAACCGACCGGAATAATTTGTGATCCTTTAGCACATAGGTCGAGTCGGCCCTGAAGATGATCCCGTTTCCGCTTTTCAGGCTGTCGAAATCTATCCTGAGCTTATCCGGGTATAGGATATGTTCATACCATGTTTGCGTTTTGAAAAGCGTATCCTTCCGGTACATCTCGGTGGTTTGGTTGAACGACCGCGTACTGTGCCATTTGCCATGGTACCGATGGTACATTTTCTGCAATAATGCTGTCGAATTAAGGTCGTCTCGGTGCCCGAAAGACAGGAAGAAGAGTAATAGTAACGTTGTTATTTTCATAAACTTTTAAGTCGTGCTGAATTCCTGGTAAGCGGCTTCCAAACTGCGGTTGATGCCATCGCCCTGCCAGTCATCGACACCAGGAATCGATTTGGCCTGAAGTATTTCCTCCTTTGATTTGCCGGCTTTGATGCTGCTTTGCACAAAGGCCGCCAGCTTCTCGATATAATTCTGCATGGCCTTGATATCGTCCATGGTTCCGGTCACTTTTTGCGGGTCGAAGGCATGTCCGAAAATAAACAAGGTGTCCTTATCGAATTTCTTTTGTGCTTTTTCAAGCGCTACGGCCCAGTTAGTTACCGATGCCCCGGCTGTTTTGTCGATGAACGGGTACATATGATTGAAAATCAGGTCGCCCATGTGCGCAATATTCGCGTGTTCAAAATGGATGATGGAATCGCCATTGGTGTGACCCCGCCCGTAATAGTAGGCTTTGATCCGTTCGTCGCCTACTTTTATCTTCCAGGTATCTTTGAAAGTAGTATCGGGGTACAATTGCTTATCTTCTGTCTTTCTGGCCACAGCTACGTTTTTCTGGTTGATAAGCGAGTTTTCATGGGCTGCAACGTTCTTTACCAGGCCTTTGAAAGCGATATTGCCGCTGGTATGATCGCCATGGTGGTGCGTATTGATGAGCCACTCAAAAGGCAACTGCGATTGCTTTTGCAGCTCGGCGATCAGGTGCTTTGCCTGTTCGGGGAATTCCGCATCTACAACTACGATACCTTCTTTGTTGATCATCCACGCTATTGTACCTCCCTGCTCGGCAAACATGCCCACATTATTGCGCAGCAGTTTGAACTGATAGGTGGGATCTGCTAATATCGAGGCAATGCTTCTTTTGCTTAAGATGGAAAATGTACCGGCTGCTACAGCGGTACTGAACAGGAACTGACGGCGTTGCATGGTTGATAATTTTGTTTGAAGGTAGAAAATATTACATTAAAAACAGGCAGTTTAATCACGATAACGTTTCTTTTACACAATCCGGTTGCAACCATTGTTATCCCGGTCATCTGCTGCTTATGAACCAAACATCTATCAATACCTACAGGTGGCTTTACCTGTTCATTTTCCTGGCGATATTGGTCAATTTCAGCGGGCTTTTTACCACGATCATCGGGCCCGACGGTACGATGTACGCTACCATTGCTAAAACCATGGCGCTTAAGCACGACTATATCAATATGTATGTGCTCAACCGCAACTGGCTGGACAAACCGCACTTTCCTTTTTGGGTAACGGCGTTGTTCTTTAATGTTTTTGGGATCCATACCTGGTCTTACAAATTGCCGGGGATACTTTTCATGATGATGGGGACAGTTTACACATTCATTTTTGCCAGGAGGTTGTACAACAAGGAGATCGCTTTGTGGGCTGTACTGATCCTGCTGACTGCGGAGCACATCGTATTGTCCAATAGCGACGTGCGTGCAGAGGCCTACCTCACGGGGTTGATTATTGCGTCGGTTTATCATTTTTACAGGTCATACCATCCGGTCAATTACTGGCATTTGGTGGTCGGTTGTGTTTTCGCCGCCTGTTCGATCATGACAAAAGGTATGTTCGCGATCATTCCGATAGGAGGGGCCATTGGGGGGCATTTGCTGATCAGGAAAGACTGGAATTGCCTGTTCCGATGGCGATGGCTCATCGCGATAATGCTGACCCTGATCCTTATTCTGCCCGAGTTATACTGCCTTTATGAACAGTTCGATCTTCACCCGGAAAAAGTAGTATTTGGTCAAAAAGGCGTATCAGGTATCCGCTGGTTCTTTTGGGACAGCCAATTCGGGCGTTTTTTCAATACCGGCCCCATCAAGGGCAGCGGCGATCCATCTTTCTTCATTCACACTACGTTATGGGCCTTTTTGCCCTGGTCGCTGTTACTTTTTGCAGCGGTGTTTCAATTTATACGGAAAGGCATCAAACGCACCAACGCTTACGAATGGTACTGCATTAGCGGCTCAATTCTAACCTTCCTGGTTTTTTCGGCCTCCAAATTTCAGCTGCCGTATTACCTTAATATTGTTTACCCGTTCTTCGCCATCATTACGGCTCAATACCTATACAATTTACGATCTGTCAAAAGCATCAGGGCAGTACGCATCGTTCAAGTTGTGCTTCTCGTTATCATAGTCCTGGTGATTGGAATGCTGCAATATTTTTTTAGGCCCGGAGCCTTAAATTGGATCACGGTAATGTTGCTTGCCATATTATTTATTGCTCTGCTGTTCCTGCCCCGTTTTGTTTCTCAGGGTTTTCTGTGGCGTTTGGGGATTTCATCGGTATTGGTGTCATTTACGGTAAACGTGTATCTGAATATGGCATTTTATCCCTCATTGCTCCGTTACCAGGCGCTTAGCGAGGCTGCGCTCTGGATCGATCAGCATAATGCCGCAAAACTACCCGTTGCACAGTCGGGCGACGTCCCTTTCGCTATGGAGTTTTATCTCGATCAGCCGTTGTATGATATCAACGTCAACGGTACAGGGCCATTACCCGCCCGGCCGTTTTACCTGCTTACAACGAAGCAGATACTGAACAACCTGAAAGCCAAAGGCTGGCAGGTACAACCGGTGAAAACCTTCCCGCGATTTTGGATCAGCAGGCTTACACCCGCGTTCCTTAATTCAGCCACCAGGGATAAAGAATTGACCTACAGCCAACTCGTTATTGTAAAGTAGCGGTTCAATATTGGTGAAACGCATCTGAAACAAATTCCAGCACGTTCGGCAGGGATGCGCGCCAGTAGGTCCAGGTATGGCCGCCGTCGCGGATGCGGAACTCGTGCGGTATTTCTTTCTTACGCATAGCGATATGCACCAGGCAATTGCCTTCGTAAAGAAAATCGTCGTCGCCATCGTCGATATACCAGCGCACGGCTTTCCTTAGTGAATCGGGTGTGTTGTTCACCAATGCCAGCACGCTCTGGCGGTTGTAGTAAGCGGTTGCTGCCGAATCGGTAACATTGGGGTTGTTCCTGGCCAGTTGTTTTTTGGCGTCATCGATAGTAAGCGGCCCCGTGGCGGCGCTGAGCGGGCAGGCCGACGAGAACAGTTCAGGATGATGCAGCGCGTAAATAAAGCTGCCCCCGCCGCCCATCGAAAGGCCGGCCACCGCACGGTAACGTTTTTCAGCTTTTATGCGAAACTTCTTCTCGACATAGGGCATAAATTCCTTAAAGAAGAAATCCTCGTAATTCCAGTCGCCTTTCGGATCATTGAAATAACCTCTTCGACCCGTGTTCGCATCGGGCATAATGATGATCATCGGCGTGGCTATCCCATCCGCTATCGCCTTATCGACGATATGCTGCACTTCGCCGAATTGAACCCAGCCGGTTTGGTCGTCGCCCCCGCCGTGCAACAGGTACAGCACCGGGTAACTTCGGTCCGATGTTTCGTAGTCAGATGGCAGGTAAACAGCATATTTCCGCTCCATCTTTAATATTTTGCTCATCATGCTCAGGTTATCATACACTTTCGATTGGGCGAACAAGGTCGCCGAAAACAGTATGAATACAGCAATAAAAAGGATATGTTTTCTCATAATATAATCGGTTGAAAATAATTGGATGTACTAAAGTTAATACTTAGGATGATATTTGTTAGATAGCGAAGTTAATGTCACAAATTTAGCGAAGACGAATGTCTCACTCAATTCCATCCCTGTGCCTTTACAAACTGATGATAGATCAGGTCTATCGCGTCATGATCTGTATTAACAGGAAGCCCGTTTTTGAAACTCGTAGTCATCTGCTTTAGCCCCAAGTCCGGTTGTTACAAATTTTTCACACTGTGTTAACATGGTGACATGATTTTCCTGGGACATCGAACATTTTGTCTATGATTTTGCAACTTTATCATCCTTGGCGTCTCTCATCTAAAAATTGAAAAACGATAAACTGATATATCGTTCCGATAAAGAACTGGTAAATGCCATTTTGAACGGCGACCGGAGCGCTTTTGCGGCGCTGATTTCGCAAACCGAAGGATTGGTGGCCGGAATGATTTTCCAAATGACCGGCGGCCATGCCGAAGTGAAAGACCTGGCGCAGGATATTTATTTTCAGGTTTATAAAGGGTTGCCGTCTTTTCGTTTTGGTGCGAAGTTATCTACCTGGGTCGGCCAGATCGCGTATCACGCTTGTTTACGTTGGCTGAAAAAAAGGAAGATGGTGCTTACAGATGTTTTTGAGGAAGTCTCTATTGCGGGGGGCAATGAGCCATCCATTGATGAACTATTTTTTCAAAATGAATTAAAACAGCAATTGAGCTACGCCATCACTATGTTGCCAACCTTATACAGGACACTGGTGACGCTTTATCATACAGACGAACTTAGTTATCAGGAGATCACTGCGATTACGGGTTTGCCTGAAGGCACGGTCAAAAGTTATCTGTTTCGTGCGCGAAGACAGTTGCGTGACCAATTGGTTAAAAATTATAGGGAACAATGATGAACAATGATCATCTAAACGACGAAACGCTACAGCGCTATACGCTCAATGAAGAAATTTCCATGGAAGCAATTAACCACATCGATAACTGCGTCCATTGCCGCCAGCTTGCAGATCAATATAAAGCGCTCAACTACGCATTACAGCAACAAGCTGTAGCGACATTTAATTTTGATACCACCTTATTGGTACCTGCCGCATTAGAACAAAAGCCGCAGTTCTCGTGGTTTGGCCTGCTGATCGCATTTGCCATTTTTACCGGGCTTTTGCTGATCACGCTAGCGCTGGCCAGTTTCGGGAAGACGCAAACAGGCTGGTTAACCGTGGCCATTGGGGTACCCGTTTTCGCCGCAAGCGCGATTTTGCTGATTTTGCAACATTTACGGAGTTGGAGGCTCTTATCCCAAATATGAAAACAGACAGTATTTACACCGATACCATACACGCCGTTACCCCGGTTCACAATGCAGCAATCAGCTGGTTGAGCGGCGACCTGCAGGTATGGCGGATCATAGGAATAATCGTGCTGGCAGCAATTGGTATTTCCTTTATACTGGCCGTGATAAAACTACTCCTGGATCACCGGCTAAAAAGTAAACTGCTGCAAAAGGAACTTCCCGAAGATCAGATCCGCCTTATTCTCGGTAGTGGCCGGCAGCCGTTAAAAGAAATTGCGCTAAAATGGTCGCTTACATCAGTCGGGGTGGCAGCCGGACTGTTCATTGCGGGATTAACGGAAACGGGGCCGGCGATGTCGATGGCTTTTATCGCGGCCTGCATCGCTGCAAGTTTTGGCTTTTATTATTTAATCACGAAAAAATGAAAAGAAAATTACTGATTGTTTTCCTGTTGTTCCTGGGTATAAGTGCCTCGGCACAGGATACAATTGCTCATAAATTAGACCGGTTAATAACAGCTTACCGGCAATTGGACAAATTTAACGGCACGGCGTTGATCGCAGATCGAAACGGCATCTTGCTGGCCAAAGGTTATGGTTACCGGGACTTTAAAAGTAAACTACCCAACGATACTTCAACCATTTTCGCGATTGCCTCGGTCACCAAGACCTTTACTTCGGCGATGGTGCTGGAACTTGTACGGCTGCACAAGGTGGCATTGACGGATAGATTAGCCAAATGGTATCCGCATTTCCCGCACGCAGATAAGATCACCATCACGGAATTATTGAGCCACACATCAGGCATCTATGATTACACCCGCAGCGCGGACCATGGTGACTTAAGTAACGAAGCAAAAATGATGGCTTTTTTGGCGAAGCAGCCGTTGGACTTTACGCCCGGAAGCGAATTCAGGTACAGTAATTCCGGCTATTCCATATTAGGCTTTATCATCGCACGTGTAACCGGCAAATCTTATGAACAGGCAATACGTAAATATCTGTTTAAACCAGCCGGCATGACACGCAGCACGTTCGATTCCAAATTTCGGGACAGCAACCAGGCCATAGGTTATGAAATCGGTGATACGACAAGAACAGCTGTGGCACCTGCTGATTCGGCTACAGTTTTTGCTGCAGGGGCAATTCGTTCAACGGTGGGCGACCTTTATCGCTGGCACCTGGCACTGGAGGCTAACCGCTTTGCCGGCAGGGTGCTGCTGGAACAGGCTTATACCCGTGTGCACGGGAAGTACGGCTACGGCTGGGACATTGACTCTATAGGCGGTAGAAAAGTTGTCTATCATAGCGGCAATATCGGCGGCTTTTGCAGTATCTTGATTCGGGTGCCGGAAGATGATGTTTGCATTGTCCTGTTGAACAACCAGGGAGGTACGGAACTGGAAGGGATCGCCCGCCAGTTGTTGGATGTTGTTTATCATAGGCCTTATCGGCTGCCTGCAAAAAAGACCGCTATATCGCTGCCGGACAGCATGCTCAACCGTTATGCCGGCACATACGACGTGCCTGCAATCCACGCCGTGCTGGACATCAGTGCCAAAACAGGTGTGCTGGTTGTTCACTTGTTAGGCGGGCCGACCTTTGGCTTTTCCGCCGAAAGCGCCAGCCGTTTCTTTTTTAATGACGGTGAATCGGTACTGGAATTCCATAGAAATGCTGCGGGTAAAATGGAAATCGTTATCTACCAGAATAACCAGAAGGTCATTGGCGTTCGGCGAAACTGATCGTAGGTTAAGCACAAATAGTATTGAGAGAATTACAGGGATCATTTTGACATCATCTTCGCTATCTCACAATATTTTAAACTAAATTATTGGTGTATTGTAGCATAAGCGGAAATAGGTACGTAAAGTTAAACAAACATGACGTTCACGGACCAACAATATGAAACGTATATATCCGCTGTTTGCCTTTCTCTTTACCATTATTGTTTTAATTGCCTGCAGAAAAGATAACGGTATTAAGCCCGGGCCCGGGAAGGACCTGAAGCTTAGCGCTGCTGAGTTACAGGAGGCATCGGCGGATAATACGTTTTCCTTTGATCTGTTTCGTTCGGTTGCTGCGAATAACACCAATGGCAACCTGTTCATTTCTCCGCTAAGCGTAAGCATGGCTTTGGGGATGACAACAAATGGCGCCAATGGGTCAACACTCGATTCCATGCGCAATGTGCTGCATTTTAAAGGATTCAGCCAGGACCAGGTAAATACCTATTACAGTGACCTGCTAACCCAACTGCCTGAACTCGACCCGAACACCACGCTCAAGATCGCTAATTCAGTATGGTACAGGAACACCTTCAGCGTGTTGCCGCAGTTCCTGCAAACCGAAAACAAGAGTTATGGAGCTAAAATCCAGGCGCTTGACTTTAGCAATCCTTCGTCTGTTACTACCATTAACGACTGGGTGAGCCAGCAAACCAACGGTAAGATACCGAAGATCGTGAGCCAGATAGGCGGCGACGATATTATGTTCCTGATCAATGCGGTTTATTTTAAAAGCATATGGGCAAACAAGTTTGACCCAAAAAACACAACCAGCATGGCGTTCACCCGTGCGGATAACAGCCAGGTGCAGGCGTCATTTATGCGCGGCGAAATGAACTGCAACCTGTATCGCGGGAATGACGCGACGTTGCTGGAATTGCCTTATTCCGGGAATAAATACAGCATGGTTATCGTACTTCCGGCTACCGGTAAGACGGTTAACAATATTATGGCCGAACTCGACAGCGCAAACTGGCAAAACTGGATGTCTCATCTATCGGCAGCGAAATATGAAATATCGGTGCCTAAATTCCAGTTCAGTTATGGGGCAGAACTAAAAAATTCGCTTGGCGCTATGGGAATGGGTATCGCCTTTTCTGATGCGGCCGATTTTAGCAACATTAATCCAGGCGGCGGATTGCAAATCACATCGGTGCAGCACAAAGCCTACGTGGGCGTAGATGAAGCCGGCACTACTGCAGCTGCCGCGACGTCCGTCACCATTGGTTTGACGGCTGCGCCCGTATTCGACGTGACGGTTAATCACCCATTCATATTCATGATCCGCGAAATGAAAAGCGGCCTGGTATTATTTACCGGCATCGTAAACGATCCTACGCAAAACGGGCTTTAAGAAAATATTTTTTGGATATCGGGGAGGGCTACGAGAAGTGATTCCGTATGCCCTTATTTAATTGGGCGACGATATTTTCGTCCAAATGGCAATGCGCGGATACACAATTGAGCTGCCGGTCGTAATCAAACTCCCCGAGGACCGTTCCCTGGTCAACCACTAAAAATTTGCCCGCGTCATCCGGTAAAACGGCTACGCTGCGTTCGACATTTTTGAAACTGATCAGCAGGTGGAACTGGCGCTGAGCATAGAATCTGGTTCTTGGTACCATGGCGACCCCCTTTTCTTGCAGATGTGATTATCTATTCAAAATTAACGAATAATTTTTCGAAAACTTGCAAGGGAATTTTACGATTTTGTTAAATATTAATAAATATTTTGGAATAACTTATAACTAAATTTAATAATAGGTTAATTGGTGTATTTATTACACGAAAATATTTGAAAAAATCATCCCTTCAGATCTTCGATCTCTTTCAGCGATTTTGGCAGGTATTTACCTAACAAATGATAGCTGTTTTCAGTGATCAGGAAATTGTCCTCAATGCATATCCCGCCAAAATCACGGTATATATTCAGCGTATCGTAAATAAAAAA
>JAFDZL010000366.1 GCA_018266935.1 Bacteroidota bacterium
GTGGCACACGAGATTAAGAATCCGCTTACGCCTTTAAAGCTTGGTTTGCAGCTGCTCGAGAAATCGTGGAAGGATAAAGACCCTAAATTCGACCAGAAGTTTGAGCGCTTCAGCAAGTCGTTTGTTGAGCAGATCGAAAGCCTTTCCTCTATAGCCTCGGAGTTTTCGGCTTTTGCGAAAATGCCCGACACGCGTATCGAGCGAATGGACATTTTTGGCGTGCTGACGCAGGCTGTTGTGGTCTTTAAACAGATGGACAATATCAGGATCCTGTATAATGCTCCTGAAGAGCCTTTTTATGTAAATGCAGATCGCGACCAGTTGCTGCGCAGCTTTAACAACCTTTTAAAAAACGCCATCGAAGCAATCCCGCAGGGCCGCCAGGGCCTGATCGAGATCGGGTATATGATTACCGGGAAAAATATTACGCTGTACATCAAAGACAATGGCAATGGCATAACCGAGCACCAGCGCGAAAAGATATTCATGCCGAATTTCACTACCAAAAGTTCCGGCACGGGGCTTGGGCTGGCGTTCGTGAAGAACTCGATCGAGAATGCAGGGGGGAAGGTGTGGTTTGAAACCGTCACCGGCGAAGGGACCACCTTCCACATCAGTTTGCCGGGAGCCTGATAACAGACACAAAAAGACCGTCCGCCAACTGGCGGACGGTTCCCAATGTTTTATAGCGTTTTACTTTATTTCAGCGTAATGGCACTTTGTCCCATGGTCGAATTATCCGAATACAGGAGCACGGTGTAAGTTCCTTTCTGGAACTTCTGACCAGAGGCCGGGGCAGCAGGCGCCCAGTCGATGGTGAATTGGCTGCCATCATTCTTAAAGTCGATAGATGTCTTGTAGGTGGCTTGCAGTGTTTGGCCGTCGGCAGTGAAACTCTGCGAATTTGCGTCGGTTATCAGGTTGCCTGTCGGGTCGAGCACCCGTACATAAACATCATGCAGCGCCTTGTCGGCAAGCGTGTTGCTGGCTACGGTAAAGTTAATTTTGAGCTTTGTAGTAGGCTTGGCGCGCGTCTCCTCGACTTCTTTTCCGCTGCTTTTAACCTTAAATGCGCCAATATTGATCTGCCCCGCCTTCAATGCTTTTGCAATAGTTACCTTATTGCTAAGGTCGCTATTCTGAGCCGTCAGTGTCGTGGCTTTCTGGTTGGCCGAATCCAGGTTGGTCTTCAGGTGCGTATTGGCGTCGGCAAGTGTGCTGTTTTGTTTTTTCAGCGAGTCGATCTGCTCGGTGTAGTTGGCTACGAAATAGCGCAACTGCTTAATATCCTCCTGGGCCTTGTTCAGTTCGGCCTTGGTCAGCTTTCCCTTGTCTAACTGCTGGCGCAGCACCCTGATCTTGGATTCCAGCGAATCGTTCTTTGCCTGCATTTCGGCGGTCATTTTCGCCTTGCCCGAATTGGCTTTTTCTATCTGGTCTTCCAGGCTGTCCAATTCTACTTTCAGACGGTTTTTCTCGTCTTCCTGGTAAACTATCTTCGTGTCCGATTTATTCTTTTGCAGGTAGAGGTAAACATCAGTCCCAAGCAAGGCCAAAACCACAACGATCAGAAAGTAAATAACGTTCGAATTTTTCTTGGGTGTTTGTCCGGATTGATTTTCCATGGCGTTTCTTAAGTTTTAAATTGAAGGGTGAGTTTGAAATAACGATGTACAGTGCTTTTTTGTGAAATTATGGCATCAATGGTAATCTTAAGGATATGCAACAGCAATTACTGCATATTGTTTTGTCTAATGTTAAATTAGCATAATAAACGAAAAAACAGATGAATTTTTCTCCTCATAGGTTACATCTTCACAGGACGAATGTGTTAAAAATAATCACATTTACTTAAAACACAAAATTGGATGAATAATTGCCTGTTATAATAAAATCTTAAACTATGGGTTTATATCTTTGCAGTTTTAATAACTCCTCCCGGAATGCGCGCAGACAGGTACTTTATATTTATAATACTTCTTTCGATCATATCATTTCAAAGCCAGGCACAAAAAGATACTTTGAAAGCCGCACATATCGACACCCCTGCGGCAAAAACACCTGATACACCCAAAATTGCCCGGCTTCCCGTGGTAATGAAACACGAACCGAAACGCGAGTTCAGGGGAATGTGGATAGCCACTGTGGTGAATATCGACTGGCCCAGCAGCCCCAATTTGCCGGTTGAAAAGCAAAAAAGTGAATTGATCACTTTGCTCGATATGGCGCATGCCGCCGGTATAAATGCCGTAATGCTGCAGGTGCGCCCCGCCGCAGATGCATTTTATCTGAAAAGTATCGAACCCTGGTCGCGCTGGCTCACAGGTAAACAAGGTGTGGCGCCAGACCCATCCTACGATCCGCTGGAATTCGCTATTGTTGAAGCTCACAAACGTGGCATGGAGCTGCATGCCTGGTTCAACCCGTATCGCGCCACATTCGACGGCAACTTTCGCAGTCTTTGTACCTGCCACATTACCAACCAGGTGCCGGATTGGTTTTTTACCTACGGAGGTATTAAGCTCTTCAATCCGGGAATACCCGATGTGCGCGACTATATCGTAAAAGTGATACTGCACGTGGTGGATAATTATGATATCGATGGGGTGCATATGGACGATTACTTTTATCCCTATAGCATTCCGGGCCAGCATATCAACGATGCGCAGACCTTTAAGGACTATGGCGGCGATTTTACCGATATCAACGACTGGCGCCGCAATAACGTCGATCTTTTGATACAGGCGTTAAGCGACAGCATACACGCTCATAAACCTTATATTAAGTTCGGCATAGCGCCTTTTGGCATCTGGAAGAACGCCCGCCAGGACCCGGAGGGCTCACAAACCAGGGGCGGCGATTCGTATTATGAATTGTATGCCGATACGCGTAAATGGCTGCAGGAAGGATGGATAGACTACGTTGCGCCGCAGCTCTACTGGAACATCGGCTACCACCTGGCCGATTTTGATAAACTGGTGGATTGGTGGAGCGATAACACGTATGGTCGCCAGTTATATATCGGGCAAGCGCCTTATAGAGCACTTGAGCCAAACTCTTATGCCTTTCACAGGACGGTCGAACTACCAAACCAGATCCGCTACCTGCGCAATAACGACCGCGTGCAGGGTAGCGTCTTTTTCAGTGCCAACTCACTGATGAAAGATCCTTATGGCTTTACCGATTCGCTGCACCAGGACTTCTATAAATACCCGGCGCTGCCCCCGGCTATGGACTGGCTGGATTCCGTCGGACCGAATGTGCCTAAGAACCTGACCGCCAAGATCAACGTCAAAAGCGTAGCGCTTAACTGGCAAACGCCCGACCTGGCTGCAGATAAGGAGCCTGTTTATGGGTATGTGATCTACCGCTTTGGTGTTACCGACACGGTTGACCTGGATAACCCTAAATACATCCTGCATATACAGTATAATCCGGACACGCAATACATTGATGATACGGCCGAGCGCAACAAGCATTATATTTACGTGGTTACGGCCCTGGACAGGATGAAGAACGAAAGCGACCCGACGCCTGAGGTTGATGTTTCAACGAATTAATCCAATTTGATGAGGCTACGGTCAATAAGCCGGTTCAGATAAATATCGATCTCCAGGTCGCCCATGCCATATATCTTTTCACTGTCCCAAAAACGCTGGTATATCTCGCTTCTCGATTTGTAACCGTAATTGTAAATGTCCAGCAGCGACTGTTCGATATAATTTAAGCCATCCGCATTGGTTCGCAGCCTTTTAACGTTGGCCTCCAGAGCTGCCTTCAGGCAATGCAGGCTACCCCAAAATGTACTTTCGCTCAGCCATTTTTCAAGGCGGTCTGCATCTTTGGCAACATACAGTTTCCAGGCTTCCGCAGCGATGGCAAAATCAGGTTCGCCCAGTTCCTCGCGAATATTATCAAACAAGTATTCCAATTCCTCTCCACTTAGTTCACCCATACCTTTAAAATTCGATTTGCCGGGAAAACTTTCGGGACATATTAAGAAGATCTTTGGCGGAGACAGGCTGGTGTTTTTGGCCAGCAGCCCCATCACGCCAAGCATATTGGCCTGGCAATGCAGATCGAACTCAAACCACAGGTTAATTTCTTCATAAGGCTCTTTCAGTTTTTCCAGGGGCCTGACTACAGTTTTTTCATAATCATTCGGATCCTCATCAAAAGCAGCACCGATCCATTGCTCACGAAGCTTCCAGAATTCAGCAGAAGAAATGTCTTCGATCAGCGGCCCCTGTGAGAATACCTCACGCCAAACCAATACGTCGCCTTCAAGTCCGGTATCACGGAAGCTATGTGCGGTGGAATCGCCGTTGAGGATGTGGAGGGTGGGCATAGGTCAAATGTCGCAAATTCTTGCTTATCCAATTATGTTCTGGTAAATTTGTTAAATGGACATCCAGGCGGAAAAGATCGAATTAGTAAAGAGGCTACTTGACACGGATGATGAATCTGTAATACGCGAAGTGAAAGACGTCTTCGCATCGCACGACAAAGATTTCTGGAATGATCTGCCTGAGCATGTTAAAGCAGGTATTGAACGTTCGAGGAAACAGGCAGAACAGGGACTGCTCACACCTCATGATGAGGTAATGAAAAAATATGCTAAATTCTTATGAGTTTAGCTGTAGCGTGGACCGACGAGGCCAAAGCCACGTTCGACGATACTGTTCTGCAAATAGAAAGTAAATGGGGCGCCAAGCCGACTGAGAATTTTGTGCGGGAAACACAACCTTTTCAAAGCTTCGTCTGCAGAGAATATACGACAGGCAGTTATTTCAAAGCAGACATCTATGTTTTACGAAGTTCATACCTCACATATTACTATATTATACTTTTGGGATAACAGGCAGGATCCCATTCTATAATCTGATCTCGTTGCACTTGCAGCTTAAATCAGTTGAATTTGTTTAACTGCATTCTATAAGGATGCCGCAACCTAAAATAAATGAACCTTTAATCATTTAAACCTATGAATACCAATGTCATTTCGCAAACTGTTATAATGATTTTCTATGCTGTATTTTTTGTAGTTGTAGTTTATACATGGTGGCTATTAATTCGTGCGTTAAGAAAATATTTACGCGAAAAATAAATTGTCATAGTCCACGCGCATATGGTCTCCCGAAAACACTAACGACGACGGAAGGGTTAAATTCGAAATTGAACATTCGAAATTCGAAATCCAATCCAATCCCGTACTTTTGACCTCAATGTCATCCCCCAAAAAACTCTATTTCGCCTCTGATTTCCATCTTGGCGCGCCCGGCTACCATAAAAGCCGCGAGCGTGAGGCGATGCTGGTTGGCTGGCTGGATATGATCAAAGCCGATGCATCAGAGGTCTTTTTAATGGGTGATGTCTTCGATTTCTGGTTCGAATACCGCACGGTAGTTCCCAAAGGCTATATCCGCTTCTTCGGCAAATTGGCTGAAATGGCCGATATGGGCATTAAGATATATATGTTCAAGGGCAACCACGATATGTGGATGTTCGATTATTTTACCAAAGAGTTCGGCGCCGCGATCATTTCCGATGAGTTGATCATCGAGCGTAACGGCAAGAAATTTTTCCTTCATCACGGCGATGGCCTTGGGCCTGGCGACCATTTCTACAAGTTCCTGAAGAATTTTTTTAGGAGCAAGCTCTGCCAGTGGCTGTTTGCAAGGATACACCCGAATTTCGGCGTCGGCCTTGCCAATTATTGGTCATCCAAAAGCCGTATTGCTAACGAAAAGAAAGATACGCCGCACAGTCCAAAGAAATCAGAATACTTGCCTGTGTTTTGCCGCGAATTGCTCAGGACCGAATTCTACGACTACCTGATCTTCGGTCACCGGCACCGGGTAATGGATATGATGATCACCGAAAAAAGCCGCTATATCAACCTCGGTGAGTGGGTGCTGACACGTTCCTATGGGGTGTTTGATGGTGAAAATGTCGAGATCAAATATTACAACCCGCCCGTCAGCTAACCCGGACGCCAGCGAATATTGCCTTACACCAACAAAGCCTCCTCAAAAAACCGCCCGGAATTTCGTACTTTTGTGCACTTTTTATATCACTATATAAGAAGTCGTCTCCTTTGGAGAGGATTTAGGTGAGGCTATAATTATGTTAGAGAAATTAGAGGCAATAAACCAGCGCTGGAAAGATGTTGAAGCGGAATTGAGCAGCCCCGAAGCTATGGCTGATATGAAGCGCTTTGCCCAATTGAATAAGGAATACAAAGATTTGGCGAAGGTCGTGGATGAGTATAATACCTACCGCAACATCCTGAGCAATATCGATACCAACAAAGAGATATTGGCCACGGAAAAGGACGAAGAGTTCCGTGAAATGGCCAAGACGGAGCTGGACGAACTGCTGGTACAGCGTGATGAGAAGGAAGAAGAAATTCGGCTGATGCTGATCCCCAAGGACCCGGAAGACTCTAAACATGCCATCGTCGAGATACGAGGCGGAACCGGAGGAGATGAAGCGGCCCTTTTTGCGGGCGACCTGTACCGGATGTACATGCGCTATTGTGAAAAGCGAGGCTGGAAGACCGAACTCGTCGACTATACCGAGGGAACGGCCGGAGGCTATAAAGAAATTGTGTTCAATGTTTTGGCCGACGATGCTTACGGTACGTTGAAATATGAATCGGGTGTGCATCGTGTGCAACGTGTTCCCGAGACCGAAACCCAGGGACGTGTGCATACTTCGGCAGCCAGCGTGGTAGTATTGCCCGAGGCAGATGAATTTGATATCGAACTGAACCCCGCCGATATTCGCAAAGACCTTTTCTGTGCGTCTGGGCCGGGCGGGCAGTCGGTGAATACTACGTATTCTGCGGTTCGCTTGACCCACATACCGACCGGTATAATTGCGCAATGCCAGGATCAAAAGTCGCAGTTGAAAAACTATGATAAGGCGTTGCAGGTGCTTCGTTCCCGTATTTACGAAATGGAATTACAAAAGCACCTGGAAGATATCTCCAAAAAGCGCAAGACGATGGTTTCGACCGGCGACAGGTCGGCCAAGGTACGCACCTATAATTTCCCGCAGGGCCGGGTGACGGAGCACCGCATAGGGTTGACTATTTATAATCTTCCCGAGGTAATGAACGGCGGTATCCAGGAGATCATTGACTCGCTGCAGTTTGCTGAAAATGCGGAGAAACTGAAAGAGGGTACCGTAGTTTAAAATTTCTGTTACCATATCCCGTTATTTACCAACAAGTTAACACAAACCGGGCATTTTCATTTTATTTTCATGAAGCGCGCCTAATTTCGTGGACGTGCGGTGCTGCATTTTTGTTCTCCCGGCAAAGCATCCCATGCGGATTAAACCTTATGGGCCCGGGCACATCTATCTGAAAACAATATCCCTATGTTAGCGGTAAAAACTTACAATAACGATCAGCACATATTCAGGCGCGAGATGCGTTTGATGGGCAACCGGTTCGAGATCAGCGTGGTTGGGAACGACGACGTCTGGGCGCTTCAATGCGTCGATGCGGCCGCGGCCGAGATCATCCGCGTTGAGAAGCTGTTGAGCACGCTTACCGACGACAGCCAGATCACTGAAATTAATCGCAACGCGGGGCAAAAACCGGTAAAAGTGAATGCGGAAATATTCAGGTTGATCGAGCGTGCGCTGGCGATATCTGAGCTCACCGACGGCGCCTTCGACATCACTTACAACGCTGATAACGATACCAAAACCGCCAGCTACAAGCAGGTGGTACTCGATGTGGATAAAACGACTGTTTATTTAAGGGAGCAGGGTATGCGAATCGGTTTCGGCGCCATCAGCAGGGGCTATGCCGCCGACCGTGCAAAATATGTCCTGCAATTGCTGGGCGTATCAAGCGGCGTGGTGAACGCGGGCGGCGATCTGTTGGCCTGGGGTATTCAACCCGACAATCAGCCATGGACCATCGCTGCCGCCGACCCGCAGCAGGAAAAACAGCCCTATGCTGATATTAAGATCAGCAATATGGCTGTCGCAACTTCGGGCAATTTTGACAGGAACGCAGCCATCAGTGATAAAATGGCTAATATCGATACTAAGAAAGGTTTCCCTGTGAGTGGTTTGAAGCGAGTAAGCGTGGTTAGCCCGACAGCTGAACTATCAGATGCCATGGCGACGCCTGTGATGACCATGGGAGTGAACGCCGGGCTTTACCTGATCAATAAATTACAACAGCTTGCCTGCGTGATCGTCGATGATCAGGACAGGGTTTATACGTCGAGAGAGA
>JAFDZL010000367.1 GCA_018266935.1 Bacteroidota bacterium
CATTGTTTGTCCACATTTGTAAGCTGGTAAGCGTAAAGGTTTTGCTCGGGCTTTATGTAATTAATCGCCCCAAAACCTATGTTTAGTCTATTTTGATCATACCGCAGGTTTAAGCCATTTAGATAGATGCCCCTGGCAAACGTGCTGTCGTTTACCTGTATATCATGAAAATAAAGACTAACCGGGTGCTCTTTATAAGCATTGTTGCCGGGTGTGAAAGCAACCACCTGGCCGTTAGCCGCAAGATAAAGCGTTTTGCCTATCGGGCGCAGCATTTGCAGATCGCTGGTCGTATTCAGGCCATCTTCATGCCCAAATAAGGTAAAATGCCTGGTTTTTACCTGGTAATAGATCAGGTGAGCCGCGTTAATGAACCATATATCTCCGGCTGTATCTATCGACACTGCACCGATGTTATTGTCATCAATTAGTGGCGAGCTGATATGCGTATAAGAGAAATTGTTAGTATTCAGGCGGAAAAGGCCTGAATTTGAAGCCAGCATCAAATCCCCGTTGGGCATCTCGGCGATATCGCTAACGGTAAAAGCTGTGCTGTCTTTATTAAAATTAAACGACTTGAATTTGCCACTCAGATAGAGGTACAGATGATTATTGCCGCATAACCATATGCGTCCGCGGCTATCCGAGAAAAGGCGCTGGATATAGTCATCCGCTAATCCGGACTGATCGCCCGGCGTATATGTCTTTAGCTTGTGGAAATTGAGATCGTAGAGGTTGATACCTCTTTTATAACATGCTATCCACGCCGTATCGTGGCTGATCAGGATATCGTTGGTTTTCGGAGATAACAACTTGTCGCTAACGACGTTTATTTTATCCGAGTTAAATACCGGCCTAAAGTCAGGCCCCAAAACCTCTATTCCCGCCAGCGACGAAATCCACAATCTTTTGTATTTGTCCTGCGCTATCCGGCCTATATTGGAATAATCCTGGTTGGCCTGGAATGGCTGCCTGTAAAAAACCTTTTTGCCCGAAGTATCCGTTATAACCAATCCAGAAAACGAATACCATGTTAATATGCCAAGCGCCTTTTGACCGTCTATGCTTAGCGGATAAATATCTTGCACCGTCCCGTTAAACATCACAGGAATTGACCGGAAAAAATTTTTGCCCGCAAAAAATCTTGACACGGTATTACCTGCTTCCCAAATATACTGTTCGTCGTCAGCCATAATGCTTTGGGCGGATCCGCTCCAAACAGGGGTAAATACCGGATGAAATAATGTATTACGTGCCGAGCTTGTTTTATAAACGCCGTTAAGTGTCGATATCCATATCTGGTGCTCATTATCGTAGTTACTGCTTGTGATCGCGGTTATCACATTGCTCAGTTGCCCCGGTATTTCAGGCTCCGGCCGGGCTATTACGGCGCTTTTGCCATCCTTATCGAAAACGTAACACCCATATCCCCACGTACCTAACCAAAGGCGGGAAGCATCGGCGAATACATGAGTTACCGTACCATGATCGCCGATCAGGATATGCCTGTAACTTGAAGTCTTCGTGTTTAAAAATATGGCGCCATTGAAAGTGCCTAAGACAAGGGTATCATTCTTCCATTCGGTTACACTATTAATGTATTCAATACCCGATTTATCTTTTTCGGGGGCTTGCCATATCTTCTTAAACCGCATGACTTTATTGTCCAGGCGGTCAACCCCTTTGCTTCCATAAGCCCAAATGTCGCCTTTGTTATCAGCATAAACCTTCACATCAAAGCTTTGATCCAGGTTCTTCATTCTGTGATTAAATATTTTGCAGGCAAAGCTCCACGGTTCGATCATAGCAGCTCCTTCCAGCGTGCCGGCCCAGATCTTCCCGAAACGATCCTCCGTGATATTTACTATCGTATTATTGGGCAAGGTATGGACATTATCCGCGTCATGTTGTAAAAGATCTACATTAGTGCCGTCATACCTATACAGGCCGTTCTCTGTACCGATCCAGAGGAATTTGCGGCTATCCTTAAAAATGCAGCGAACCTTTTTCACCCCGGCTTTTTGCAGCGCCTGGGGGTAATCGACTATCATATTTTTGCCGCTGTCTGCATATAAGTCGTCCCCCGGTGATGCAATTGCCGGAACAGATAAGAAGCAAAGAAAAGTAACAGTAAGGAAGCGCATATCGGGTATTGGATACCCAATATAAGCCTTTCGCTTCAGAATAAAGTAGTTAGCAGTGAGTTTTTTATGCCTTTTGAGCTATTGAGCCTAATTTTTTATGGCAATGTATGACTTGGTAAAGAATAAAAACTTTTCTCTTTTGATCGTGGCATCGGGAAACAGCGATTTAAAAGCTTTATAGGTTAAAAGCTTTCTTTCATTGAGGAAGTTATCGATGTATTCCTGTGTTGGCCGCATAAGTAAGCCCCATACGGTAAAATTTCTCATCAATTTTCGTTGAACGTTTTGAGGGAACCAGTGGATAAATGGCGTGACTACGTGCGGCTCGACAAAAAATTCTTTAGCAGGGGTTTGCACATAGTAACTTTTCCCCACCCGCTTTATCTCATCCGCAAAGGCTTGCTGATTTTCAAAGCTGAACAAATGTTCTATAACCGAATTGGAATAAACTAAGCTAAATTCCTTATCCTTAAACCCCAGCCTAGTGCCGTCGCCGATAACGGATTTCATATTTGTCTTGGAATAGTCCCAATCTTTCGGGGTATATAAATTGACTATCGTCAATTGGGGATTTGCTTCTACAAATTGCCAGTTGTATTGATCGCCGCCAACATCTAAAATGTCCACGGCATCATTTAATTTGAATTCTTTTTCAAATTTGGCCATCCTTTTTGCGCGAAATTTTGAAGAGAATACCCTGGTAACTTTATGGATCAACATAATGTATTTAGTTAGTTACAACTGAATTATTAACGCTACAACGGCCTTTGCCGAATATAGTTTCATTTTTTACCACTTTAATAAAGTAACTCCGACAGGAGCCGAAACTGATATCCAAGATTTAGAAAAAGTCCGTCCTAATTATTCAAGCCACAACATTCCGATCCTAACTCCTGATTTTACGGTTTCGATTTTCGGTTACAACTGTGCAAATTATGTGCCAGTTAATCAAAATAAGGAAAGTCGTTTGCTCCACCCGGGCCAATACTTAATTGAACTTACTGCCGCCGAGACCCTTCAATTTAAACCCAGGCATGCAGGCCGATACGCAAATTATAAGTTAGGACTTATCTATTTTGATACGCATTTGCCGGAATTTTCTCCATTGATCACGACAAGGTTTGATTGGCAATAACTTTGACAGTAAAAACAAAAAAACCTCATAAGTTACTTACTTACAAGGTAGTTTTCATAATCAAGTAGCCCCGACGGGAATCGAACCCATATCTAAAGTTTAGGAAACTTCTATTCTATCCGTTGAACTACAGGGCCGGTTTGATTTCGAATTTCGAATTGTCAATTTCGAATTGATATTTCCGTAAATTCATTAAATCACTGCAAAGGTGCGAATTATTAGGGAGTTAGTCAAACCATTTATACTCAACGTACCACCGAGCCGTTATGCAGGTCGTCGGCAGGCGATACGAAACTCAGTTTGCCGCTGCTGTCTTCGGCCATCAGGATCATGCCCTGGGAAACAATACCTTTGATCTCACGCGGTTCAAGATTTACCAGGATGCTCACTTTGCGGCCGATGATCGCTTCGGGCTCGTAATGCTCGGCGATGCCTGATACCACCGTTCGTTTATCAATACCCGTGTCGATAGTCAACTTGACCAGCTTCTTGGTTTTAGCCACTTTTTCCGCTTCCAGGATCGTACCTATGCGAATATCCATTGTGGCAAAAGACTCATAATTGATGTTCTCTTTCGCTGCCTGTACCTGTACTGCCGGGGCTGCCGCTTGTTTCTTTGAGTTCAGCTTGTCTATTTGGGCTTCTATAACGGCGTCCTCTACCTTTTCGAACAGTAGTTCGGCAGGGTTGAGCCTATGGCCGGGCTTAAATTTCACATCCTTATCAAAACCGAAATGAACGTCGTCCCAATTCAGCATGTGGAATATCTTCTTCGCCGCAGCCGGGAGAAAAGGCTGCAGGTATATCGCCAGGTGACCTATCAGCACCAAACAGTTGTGCAAAGCCAGCCTTGCATCGTCCGGGTTGGTTTTGATAGTTTTCCAGGGTTCCTTTTCGGTCAGGTATTTATTGCCGAGGCGCGCAATATCCATCACCGCCTGCAGGCCCTGCCTGAATTTATAGGTTTCCAGGTTCCGTTCGATCTCCTCATAAAAACGATCCAGCTCAATGGTCAGGCCGGCATCGTATAGCTCCACTTTGCCTTCGCTTTCTACTTTGCCGTCGAAAAACTTATGCACCAGTATCATTACCCTGTTCACAAAATTACCCAGGATGGCTACGAGCTCATTATTCACGCGCGCCTGGTAATCGCGCCAGGTAAACTCACTGTCGCTGGTTTCCGGCAGGATGGATGTCAATACGTAGCGCAGTTCGTCCTGCTTCCCGGGGAATTCCTCCAAATATTCGTGCAGCCAAACCGCGTGGTTGCGCGACGTGGATAACTTATCGCCTTCCAGGTTCAGAAATTCGTTTGCGGGCACGTTCTGCGGCAGCACATATTCGCCATGAGCGCGCAATATCGCCGGGAAAATGATACAGTGAAATACGATATTATCCTTGCCGATGAAATGGATCAGGCAGGTATCGTCTTCGGCCTTTTTTTGTTTCTTCCAATACAGCGTCCAATCCTTGTTGTGGTCGATGGCCCATTGTTTGGTCGCAGAGATGTAGCCGATCGGGGCATCCATCCACACGTACAACTTCTTGCCTTTGGCCTCTTCCAGCGGAACATCAATTCCCCAGTCCAGGTCGCGGGTCATGGAACGCGGCTGCAGGCCAGATTTCAGCCACGACTTGCATTGGCCAAAAACATTCACCTTCCATTCACCTTCTTTCTCGTCTATCCATTTTTCCAGCCAGGGCTGATATTTATCCAGCGGCAGGTACCAGTGCTTTGTCGGTTTTAAAACCGGCGGTTTCCCGCTGAGCGTGGATACGGGGTTGATCAGGTCGGTAGGGTTAAGCGATGTACCGCAGTTTTCGCACTGGTCGCCGTAAGCATTCGGGTTGCTGCAATTGGGGCAGGTACCAACGATGTAACGGTCGGCCAAAAACTGCTGGAAATCCTCATCAAAATATTGCTCCGAATATTTTTCTACAAACTCATCTTTCTCATAAAGGTTTAGAAAAAACTCCTGCGACAGGTCGTGATGAATAGGTGACGAAGTGCGGTGGTAAATGTCAAACGCAATACCGAACTCTTCGAAACTTTGCTTGATCTGCTGGTGATATTTATCGATAATAGCCTGCGGCGTGGTGTTTTCCTTTTTGGCTTTGATAGTAATGGCCGCGCCATGTTCGTCGGACCCGCAGATGTAAACCACGTCCCTCTTTTTCAGCCTCAGATAACGTACAAAAATGTCGGCGGGCAGATAAGCTCCCGCCAGGTGGCCAATATGCAATGGGCCATTGGCGTAAGGCAGGGCAGAAGTTACGGTGAATCTTTTAAATTTATCCAGTTGTGACATTAATGTACGTGTTTTATCAATAATTTGGCAAAGATAGTTGATAAGTCCGAAAGTCCGCATAAGTCCGCGTAAGTCAGAAAGTCCTGGCGCCGGGCGCATATGTCCAAAAGATAAATGATATTTGAGAGCTATTAGTTTTAAATATGATTTCTCCCTACTTAAAAAAAGGCGATAAGATAGCCATTATGTGCCCGGCTAAAAAGCTGCCCAATCCGATGGACGATGCTATAAAACTTTTGCAGTCGTGGGGGCTGGAAGTGGTCTTGGGCGAGAGCGTAAATGCATCATACCATCAATTTGCAGGTGATGACGAATTGCGCGCCACCGACCTGCAAAAGTTTATCAACGATGATAGTATCAAAGCCATTATTGCTGCCAGAGGCGGTTACGGCACCGTCCGCATTATCGATAGCGTAGATTTCAGCCGTTTTGCCGCAAATCCAAAATGGCTTGTGGGCTTCAGCGATATTACAGTGCTGCATGCGCATGTTTTTGCGAATTATGGCGCACAAACCATTCACGGGCAAATGCCGGTGAACATTCCCGACGCGTCTAAATATTCGCTTGAGACCGTTAGGAGGGCATTATTTGGCGAAGATTTGGGATACACCTTCGCTTCGCATCCTTTAAACCGTACCGGCAACGCCGCAGGGACGCTTATCGGGGGCAATCTTAGCTTGCTTGTCGCCGTGTTAGGCTCTATATCTGATTATGGCTACGATGGCGGGATCCTTTTCATCGAAGATGTAGGTGAATATCTCTACTCGGTTGACCGGATGTTCCGTACGCTTGACCGCGCAGGCAAATTGAAAAATCTATCCGGGCTAATGGTCGGCGGCTTTACCGAGTTGAAGGATAACGATATACCTTTCGGCCAAACGGTCCCGGAGATCGTGATGGAGGTAGTAAAAAAGTATAATTACCCGGTTTGTTTCGATTTCCCGGCGGGGCACATACCCGACAATCATTCGCTTATATTGGGCAGAACATTAACTCTGACAGTGGAAACCATTAAGACAACTGCAGGGTATATCTAAAACAGCAAATCAACTAGTCTCTAATTAACTGATCTCTAATCACTACTCTATGGCACTCTTCAGCGGTTTAGGCAATTATAAAAACTTTGGCCTGCTTGTCATACGCATCGGCCTTGGCATTATGTTTATTTACCATGGCCTTCCAAAATTATTAGGCGGCCCGGGTAAATGGGACCACTTAGGTACCGCGACAGGTTCAGTGGGCATTCATTTTCTGCCAATGTTATGGGGTTTACTCGCCGCAGTCACCGAAACCTTTGGGGGATTCCTGCTCGTACTGGGCCTGGTTTTCAGACCGGTATGCCTGCTCCTGGTGATCGAACTTGTCGTAGCAGCAGTTTTTACCTTTCACCAGAGCGGCAGCCTGGGCGATGCTACACACGCTATCGAAGATGCTGTAACATTTGCCGGTTTGTTTTTTATCGGCCCCGGAAAATATAGTGTGGATAAGAAATGAGTCCGAAAGTCGGAAAGTCCGCATAAGTTCGAAAGACTAATGCGGTGGGATTCCAGCCAATACCCGGTTATAACTTTCGGACTTCCCGACTTATGCGGACTTGCGGACCCCATTATTTATTCATAAAAGCGCCAAGCTTACCGAGGTACTCGTCATTTATGCTTCCTGAGTTTTCAGACATAAACTTACCCAGTTTGTCGGCATCCTTCGCAAAAACCTCTTTTAAGGCTCTTTTCTTAGGAGAAAATTTTTGCGGCTGGCCTCCGTCGGCCTCAATAAAATAAGTATCGTCATCTACATATTCGTCGTAATCATGTCCATGCGACACCACGCCGTTGTTTACATAGTCCGACTTTACAAACGTCGTTTTGGTCAGCTTATATATTTTATATTTCGGGCCCGCTGCTACTACTTGTACAAAATGTGAATTATCTATCGCCGGAACCTTTGTGAAATCATACCGCTGATCGCTCATGCTATAAAGTGTGAACGATTTAACCTGGTCCGATATCACATTTACTATTTTCTTTTTGTCTGCGGTTAAAAGCAGGCCGCCTCCCACCTTATCATAGTCGAGCATATAGTTAGGCTTATAAACCAGTTCATCCGACCCGTTGATCAGGTAACCGTGAACAAAAACTTCGAATTTATACTGGCTTCCGCGCAGATCTCCTTTCTGGTGACCCGGCGCTATTTCACCGCCCTGGGTTATACTGGTAATCTCGGTGCTCCGTTCCACTTCTACCTTGGTCGAAAGCGTCCCCGGGTCGGCGGCAACCCCGGAAGGCTTGAGCACCACCAGCAGGCCGGTATTGGTGTTGATGTTGTTTACAACCGTATCCTTATAGCCGTCCAGTTCGAACACCAGCTTACTACCCGGTTTTATTTGGATAGAAAAATTGCCCAGTGTATCGGTGAAAACAGCGTTCCTGTTGGCCACATCGCCTACAAATACAAAATGTAATGGTTTGCCGTCGGCGTCGCGCACAGAGCCCGATGCAACATCGCCTTGTGCCATCGCAAATTTCGCTGCAGCAGTTAGGAGCAGCAGCATAGATAAAGTCTTCTTCATAAATATTCGCCTGCAATATAAGCGATTATCACCAAATAAAAGAAAAATTTAGTTGATTGTAATTTAACAATCATGTTACGAAAAGACATTTAACCCTTATCGTAAATTCCGTAAAACAAAAGGAGCCGCCCTTAACAGGCGGCTCCTTAACTTTTTTAGCTTATACGCGCAGTTATTGCTTGGTATATTTATCTATTATCGACCGGCTTGCGGTTGTATAATAGAATCGGAATAGCTTGACAGCCTGCGCATACGTGTATTGCGTATTCGGATCCGGAGCCGGGTCAAACATCGGACCCGTACCCAAAGTAATGCCAGCACCCTGCCAATAGTTTGAAATGTCAGCCGCTAAGAACGTAACCGCAAAATTCGAGTAAGTAGCGGAAGCTCCGTTCCCGGTTTTGCTGAAAGTGATCGTATATGGAATATTGTTATAATAACCAGAAACCACCTGCGCCGTGGTTGGCGTAACCGGCGACATGGTAACCGTTCCCAAATCCAGGTGATCATAAGCCGGAGCTCCGGTGGTATCCCCGGCAACATGCCATCTTGTCCAGTTCAGATCATACGTTCCGGCAAAATCGTTACCGATAAAGTGATAATACAACACGCCAAAGTTGCCGCTGATAATATTACCGCTATTACCGCTCACGATCTTGATCGGCAGCATATAGCTTTGTGAAGGGTCGAGCTGGTTCTTATAAAAAGTAACGGTTATGATCCCAACACGCTGTCCTGCGGGAATGGTTACTTTCGTAGCGCTCAACACATACGAACCATCGGGCATTGGATTATAAGTTACCGCGCTGTTCGACGCATTATACGAAGTAATGATCGAATTATCCACGGCTATGGTTACGTTTGTGGGCGTCGTAGGCACATTCGGCGAAGCAACATCGACCGAAAACTGCTTCACAATGGTGTCGCCGGGATCGGTTATCGCATCGGCCCCAAAATTGCCGAGGCCTCCCAGCGGGAAGTTGATCACCGTGCCACCCTGGCTGAAAGTATAGTACCTCGGGTCCTTAAGGCATGAGCTTAAACTAAGCGCAGCCGTCGCGGCGAGGATAGCGGTTACAATATATAGTCTCTTTTTCATTGTCTTCTAAGTTTTAAAATTATTTCATCCAGAATATTTTGCTGCTGAAGGGGTCAATAGTACCCTCTTTGGCCAAATTGGCTGAATTCGTATTTAATTCTGAAAGCGGGTAAAGTACCCTGTACGGGGTCGTCGGGTTCACCCTTGCCGGGTCAACTGACGATGGTACAGCGGGATAACCGGTCCTGCGGAACTCGTTCCAGCCTTCAAATAAGAAATTGCCTGTAAGCGCTATCCATTTCTGGGTGATGATAGCCTGCTCTTTATTGCCCGAGGCGGCCCATCCCACATTAGGTGTTGCCTGGCCGTAGTAAGTGGCTGCCTGGCCGGCTGTTAACCCAAGTTCCTGGAAAGATGCA
>JAFDZL010000368.1 GCA_018266935.1 Bacteroidota bacterium
CATTTGGTCATGTCTTCCGAGAATTTCTGCAATTTCGGGTCGTCGCTGTACAAATAATCGCCGTCTTTCTCCGAGGTTACAACTTTCACATGTTTTTTGGTCGCGTGCTTAGCCGTTGCCTTGGTAGCGGCTTTTTTATGGATTGTCGTATCAGCTAACAACTCCGAGATAATAGCCGGCTTTATTTTATTGAAGGATAGTTTGCCGTGGGCGATGGTCGGGTTCAACCATGCCAGGCCGGTAATGCTCGCCGTGAGCACCACGATAGCAAGTAATATATGGCGTACATTGCCAATTGGTTTTTTTGTTTTCATGATTCTTTCGATCCGATTTAATAAATGATACTTTTTCCCGGTTGCGGCAAGGGCTAACTGCCACTGCTGCGTGCGGGATTCTTCTAATTTCAATAGCGCATGCGCATACACTATCGGTTTTTGGGTCGACTCTATTACAATATCGTCGCAGGCGTTCTCGCGTTCGCGATTGGCAATGCGGCCGATCAATTGTGCAAATGGATTAAAAAACAACAATATCTGCATGGCTTGCTGAAGCAAGTTCATTACATAATCGTTGCGTTTGATGTGCGCCAGCTCGTGGAGGATGATCGCCTCGATCTCTTCGGTCGAAAGGCTGGCACCAATAGATGCAGGCAGTAAAATAAATGGTTTAATATAGCCAAACACACAGGGCACATCGACTAAATTGCTCAGCCCGAAGCTTATCCGTTCTTCGATATTGAGCATTTCGGCGAATTCAACCATCCGGCGCAGCATCGGTATATCGATACTCACGGTTTGTTTGATCTCGCGGAGCTTACGGCGGGTCAGCACCAGTTTGGTGGTATTGAAGACGACTCCGCACAGGTATATTAAGGTAACATAAGGCAGAAAACTTTCGATGGTATAGAAATAGCGGTTGCTGTACGCGGCTTGATGCGGAATGTGCAGCGGCATGCCCATAATGGCAGGCAGAATATCATAGTGCCCGCTGGTTTTGATCTGTACCCACTGGTAAACCTGCACTTCGCCAACCAGCGTATAGATGAACCACACTGTAACACCTAACATGGCCAGCATCGCGAAATTGTGCTTGTACTTTGCTGACATGGTATGGAACGACAGCAAAAAGAGCCGCAAAAACAGGTAGATAAAAAGCCCCTGCCACATGGAGTGGATGATCGCTACGCCGACTACCTGGCTGATGTTATAGAGTATGGTTTCCATCTTTTAGTGATTTGTTGACCGGTTAACCAGTCACTGATAACTAATTACTTTCCTCCGAACTGTTCTAAGTACTTCTTTATCGCATCAATCTCATCTTTCGACGCCTTGTGATGACCCAGCGCCTGTATCACCAGGTCGGATGTCGAACCTTCAAATACAGTTGACAATATCCTGTCAAGCGCGCTGGTCTGGGCTCTCTCCTGGGTATATAGCGCCTTGTATATATGGGTCTTCGAAGTGGTATCACGTTCAACCAGTCCCTTTTCATCCATGATCTGCATCAGCTTCAGGGTAGTGGTGTATCCGGCTGCTTTGTTTTTTGCTAACTCTTCATGCACATCGCGAACGGTCGCGCTGCCCATCTTCCACAGCACCTGCAATATCTCTAATTCGCTTTCTGTCGGTTTAATTTCCATGTTCATGCTCCTAATTTACGAATTGCTTCGTACAAATATCTACGACAAATTTCGTAAATGCAAATATTTTTCAAATTATTTACGATTTGTTTCGTAGATAAAAGACGCAGGGAATTGGAAAGTGTTACAGAATTTTTGAAAAAAGTTGAGTAAGTTAAGTGGTTGACTAAGTTGATTAGGTTAATGAGGCGGACTAAACTTATTCAACTTAATCCAACTCTATCAACCCTTTAACTATAGCTAATTCTTCCCCATCGCCTGGTATTTATTTCCATTCGCGGGGTCAACCTGGCTTAAAATGTTAATTGCATCAGTTCTTTCGCGGGGATCAGCTTTATTATAGATAGAGACCAGTTCGCCGCTTTTGGCAGTGAAAAAGACCAGGGGGAACATAGCGCCCAGGCGGGTGCGGTCCACTTTCGAAAGATCGGGTAGTACATCGTCTATGGCTTTTCGTCCCTTGGCTGCATTGTCGGCCATTTGGTCGAGGCCCTGGCGATGATAGGTATAAATGAAGCCGCGCAGGTTGTTATAAGCTTTATTGTTGAGGTTTTCGGATAGCCAGTAACGGTTGGTATTGCCGTCAAAAGCCTTCCAGCCTTTGTAAGCGCCATTGGCCTGTGCATTGGATACCACGTTTTGAGCAGCCTGGAAGTATTGCGTTCCGGCCAGGGGCGAAAAGCTATCGTAATCCATGCCTATAATGACATAGGCATAAAAGGCCATTACCGACGCCAGGTTGCTGGTGAAAGTCTGATCCGAGTAATCCAGGGTCGCGCCTTCAGTATAAGTGAAATCGAAATCCTTGTCATTCACGTTGAGCAGGGGCGACATATAATTTGAATTATACACCGGCCTCGACGATTGCACCTGCAATTCCCCGCTGAAATTGCTGCTGCCGTCCCAGGTATTCAATGAGATCACAAAGTTGCAATCGAACCTTTCCGCCGGCAGTACCTGGTCGGCGCACCATTTGCGGCCGTTCAGAAAGTCCTTCATTGATGTTTCCAACGATTGGAAGATATGCCGGTTGGAAGTCTGTATCTTGGCTGATATTACCTTCACCTGCGCGTTAAGGTCCTGCGCCGAGGCTGAATAACCAAGACAAATAAATATGATATAAAGGCTAATTCTTCTCACGGATCAATTCAACAAGTTTCTGGCAAATATCGGCGGCAACGTCTTCCTTTTCTTTTAGCTTGAACGTCGTTTTCTGCAGTTTATGATCGATAATGGTGATTTTATTGGTGTTGGTTTTGAAGCCTGCTCCCTGGTCCTTCAGCGAATTAAGCACGATAAAATCCAGGTTCTTTTTTTGCAGCTTCTCTATCGCGTTCTTTTCTTCGTCGTTGGTTTCCAGCGCAAAGCCAACCAAAATTTGGCCCTCACTTTTATGCTGACCCAGCGTTTTCAATATGTCGGTGGTTTTCTTCAACTCGATGGTCAGCCCCTTATCATGCTTTTTGATCTTTTGCACGGAAACGGTTACTGGGGTATAATCAGCCACGGCAGCACACATTACACAGGCTTTGGATTCATGATAATTTCGCAAACAGGCATCCAGCATTTCGGCTGCAGAGGTCACATCAACTCGTTTGATATTTTGGAAACGACTTTTCTGAGCGGTGGGTCCGGCCACCAGGGTCACGTCGGCCTCTAAGGCGGCTAACTGATCGGCAATCGCAAACCCCATCTTACCTGATGAATGGTTGCCGATGAAGCGCACAGGGTCGATAGCCTCATAAGTGGGCCCGGCAGTAACCAGTATTTTTTGATTAACAAGCGGCAATTTCTTTTTTATGTCAGCTTCAAGAAATGCGATAATATCTTCAGGTTCAGCCATCCGCCCTTCGCCGTACAAACCGCTGGCCAGTTCACCGGTACCGGGTGATATCATTATATTTCCGAAGGATTGCAATTTGGCAATGTTATCCTGCGTAGCCTTATGCTTCCACATGTCCAGGTCCATCGCAGGAGCAAAATAAACCGGACATTTAGCCGAAAGATAAACGGCCGTAAGCAGGTTGTCGCTTTGCCCTTTGGCCATTTTCGCCATGGTATTTGCGCTCGCAGGCGCTATGAGGAACAGATCGCCCCAAAGTCCCAACTCAACATGGTTGTTCCATTCGCCGGTTTCGGGCACAGAATATTCAACCAGCACAGGATTTTTTGAAAGGGTGGAAAGCGTAAGCGGGGTAATGAAATTGGTAGCATCAGGCGTCATCACAACCTTCACTTCGGCGCCTGCCTTTACCAGCAGCCGTACCAAAGTGGCGGATTTATAGGCAGCTATGCTGCCGCAAATTCCCAGGATGATCTTTTTATCTTCGAGCATGCCCCCTAGCCCCCTGAAGGGGGAATAATTTATTCAAAGGTTAAAAATAAAAAAACTCTCCCAAGTAGGAGAGTTATATCTTAAACATTTCCACTCCCCTTTAGGGGATGGGGGCTAATTATTCTTTTGTCGGATTACGATAGTATATCTTATCCTCCAAAAACTCCTGTACCGCTACCAGTGAAGGTTTTGGCATTTTCTCATAATGCTTTGAGATCTCGATCTGCTCACGATTTTCAAAAACTTCTTCCAGGTTATCGTTGGACGATGCGAATTCAGAAAGCTTCTGGTGCAGTTCTTCCTTCACATTGTTCGATATCTGGTTGGCGCGTTTCGCCATGATCACGATCGACTCATAAATGTTACCGGTTTTTACGTCCAGGTCGCGCAAATCTCTTGTAATGGTGCTGCTTGCCACAGCGGGTTTATTTGCAGTATTGTTCATATCAATTTTTATTGAGCTGTATTCCTGTTGTTTTTACTTTTTCTGATGGCGGTTGTGTCCCGGCCACGGTATCTTTCTTCTCAAAGCGGCGTGCGTATTTCGCGTCACTGGCAATGCGCGCCAAGGTGTTTTTAGCCTGTTTTAAGCCGTTCTCACTGTCTTTTTTCAGCGAAGCAGCATCGGCCATGAATTTGCTTTGCGGATATTTTTCGGCAAACTGGTTTTCAAAACTAATGGTCTGGTTGTAGCGGTCTTCCTGTTTGAAAACGTTACTATGCTCGGCGTACTGGTATTGCGCCTTGATGGTCAAATACTCCATTTCCTCGGCGTATTTAGTATCCGGGTAATCGCGCAGCACGTTGCCAAAATCTATTACTGCAGCCTGGTAATCGCCTATAGTTAAATAAAGCTTGGCGTTCTCGAAAGCTTTACGTTCCAATTTGTCGCGCAGGTTCTGTATCAGCTTTGATGCCTCTGTTACACGTTCGCTCTTGGGATAAAGGTTAATGAACAATTGAAGTTTATCAATTGCCTTAGTGGTATTTTCCTGATCGAGCGAATAAACCGGCGAATCCAGGTAATAGCAATAAGCGCTCATAAAGTTACACTCCTCTGCACGCTGGCTGGCGGGATAGGTATCAGCAAACTGTTTGAAGTGATAGCTTGCCGAGGTGTAATCTTTCAGCCTGTAGTTGCAGTAAGCATAGTAGTAATACAGATCTTCGGCCTGAGCCTGTCCGCGGTAACGCTGTACCAATGTTTCAAAAAGCTCCAGCGCCTTGTTGTAATCCTTTTTATTATATAGAGCGATGGCAGCCTGGTATTTTTTAGCATTGTCATTGCTCGCTTTCAGCTTCTCAAACTTGCTTTTGCAACCAGCAACGGCAATCAGCAGCACGATCAAAAGCCCGGATATAAGATGACGTTGTTTTTGAAACATTTTGCAAAGATACGGTAATATTATAAATCAGTCAATTATTTATTATCAGGCAGCTAATATAGAGGGGGTTTCGCGGCCTGTAAAGTATTTAACATCTTTTAACTTTTTTGGTACATGGTTCATGGATCATAGTTCATAGTTGGCGCCATTAATCATCCCATTTACCCAACTTCCTGGCTTTCCTGATAAGTCTTTTATAGTATCTGTTTGTCTCTGCCTTTCCGCTTGCCGGTATTGCTTCTTGGTCCATACTGCGCCAAGGTCATTTACGGTCCTGTCTATTAAAAGGATATTTATATGTTCAGTATTGTTATGAACGATTCTTTTTTCCGGTGAGACCCCAACGAATGAAAAAAGTAATGTATCGCTAATAATTGCTTTTATCAGATAGTGCCCTTTTGAATCAGTATTAACACGCTCATGAGTATTTAGATTGACTATAGTCGCGCCAATAACATCATCCAGATTTCTGTCAATGACATGCCCACTTACTTTGTTGCGTTGAGCAATGACTGCTGTGGAGCTTAAGGCAACATAGGATATTATGCAAATGCACTTTTTAATAAATAGTGACATAGCGCTAATATAATTCGAAACATTGAATGCATAATGATCGGCCATGAACTATGAACCATCAACCATAAGCCATTTTTTTTCACGCTGACTGGCAGGGTGTTGTAGCTACACTTTGGCCTTTTTCTGAAAAATGATTTGGCGGGCTGAAAAATCTGCTTACCTTTGCAGCCCGCAAACGAAGGAGCGGGTTGTTCTGAAGGGATACGGAAAGCGAAATTTAAACGAAAAGAAAATAAGTTTTGCAGGAGATGAAAAGGATTCGTACCTTTGCAGTCCCAAAACAAAAACAGGCCCGCCACGGGCCGAATACCAGAAGCGATTTTTGGTATCCAAAATTGAAAAGTTATCGTTTAAAGCGATCACTATAAATCGGAGCCGCGAGGTGAAGAGATAAAGTTCTTTAAGATAAAGAGAGACAAACAGAGCGCAGCGGGGTATTTTGCTGAGAAGTAAGATACACTGTCAATTTAAGAAGGGATAGGGATACTGTAGAAAAGACAGGCAAAGCGGAAAGAGCAAGGAGCAAGGCGGAGACGCCCTGCGCCAAGCGCGGAACGCCAAGCCAAGAAACAGATTTCTATTTTGAGTAAATAGGGTCTGGACAAACAAAACATTTATACAATGGAGAGTTTGATCCTGGCTCAGGATGAACGCTAGCGGCAGGCCTAATACAGGCAAGTCGGACGGGATTGAGGAGCTTGCTTCTCATGAGAGTGGCGCACGGGTGCGTAACACGTATGTAACCTACCTTTATCAGGGGGATAGCCTCTCGAACGAGAGATTAAGCCCGCATAACATAACGAAGTGGCATCACTATGTTATCAAATATTTATAGGACGATGATGGGCATGCGGAACATTAGCTAGTTGGTAAGGTA
>JAFDZL010000369.1 GCA_018266935.1 Bacteroidota bacterium
CGTTTTTTCACAAAATCCTGAAAACGGATATGGTTATTCGGAAGAAACCAAACCAATGCTAAATACTTCGCACGGTTTTGTGCCCTGGGACGACTCGCACCACCCTGAACTGTCGAAGACCGATGGCGAAGATGATGGCCGCTGGCTGTTCATCAATGGCAACAACACGCCGCGCATCGCCAGGATCAATCTTGCGACGTTCAAGACCGACGAGATCATCGAGCTGCCAAACATCGGCGGTAACCACGCATCGCCATTCTGTACCGAAAATACCGAATATGTGGTGGGCAACACGCGTTTCAGCGAGCCCCTGGACAATGAAAATGGCGACGTGCCGATAGACAGCTATAAGCAAACCTTTAAAGGCGCGGTATCATTTGTAAAGGTCAATCCGGAATCAGGCGCTATGAACCTGGCCTTCCAGCTCATCGTTCCTCCTTTCAATTACGACCTGGCACACGCCGGTAAGGGCATTTCGCACGACTGGATATTCTTTACGTGCTATAATACCGAAGAAGCGCACACGCTGCTCGAAGTGAACGCCAGCCAGCGCGACAAGGATTTTATCATGGCCATTAACTGGAAAAAAGCCGAAGAGCTGATCACCCAGGGCAAGGGCGTAAAGACGCCGGCTAAGTATGCTCATAACGTTTATAACGAAAAAACGCATACCGCTACTTCGACTATGGAGAACCAAACCCAAACATTGGACGTGACAAAATACCCCGGCTTGGTTTATTATATGCCTTGCCCGAAATCGCCGCACGGTGTTGACGTAACGCCTGACGGTGAGTATATCGCCGCAAGCGGGAAGCTGGCCGCCGTTATACCTGTGTTTTCATACAAGAAGATGCTTGCTGCCATCGACAAAAAAGACTATGACGGTATGATTGACGGGGCATTGCCGGTGCTCAAATATGAGTCGGTGCTGCATGGCGAGGTTAAACAACCAGGCCTTGGCCCGCTGCACACTGAATTTGACGGCAAAGGTTATGCTTATACTACCATGTTCGTTTCTTCGGAAGTGGTAAAATGGAAGATCGACAATCTGCAAATTATCGATCGTATTCCGTCTTACTATTCTCCGGGCCACTTATCCATCGTGGGCGGCGATTCAAAAAAGCCTTACGGCAAATATTTGCTGTCGCTCAACAAAATTACCAAGGACAGGTACCTCCCTACAGGTCCCGAACTGCCCCAGGCTTGCCAGCTGATCGATATAACGGGTGACAAGATGAAGCTTTTGCTCGATTTTCCGACCATCGGCGAACCACACTATGGGCAGATGATACCGGCCGACAAAATTCTGAAAAACCAGGTGAAATTCTTTAAGCTGGAGGACAATACTAATGCCTACACCACTAAAGCCGAAAAGGACTCGAAGGTTGTGCGCAACGGCAAGCGGGTTGACGTGTATATGACGGCTATCCGTTCGCACCTGGCGCCTGACAACATCGAGGGTATCAAAGTAGGCGACGAGGTATATGTACACGTAACTAACCTGGAGCAGGATTGGGACGTGCCGCACGGGTTTGCAATCAAAGGCGCTAACAACGCCGAATTGCTGATCATGCCGGGCGAAACCTGCTCGCTGAAATGGAACCCGGACCGTACCGGCATATTCCCGTTCTATTGCACCGATTTCTGCTCGGCGCTGCACCAGGAAATGCAGGGATATTTCAGGGTGTCAGCTGCTGGCACCAACACACCCCTGAAGTTTTCTCTCGGCGTAAATCCTGTTACTCAATAAATAACTAAAACTGAACCACGGTACGGCGCCGCGTCCCGCGGCGCTGTACCGTGGTCAAAATCATAAAACTATGAAATCTGCATCGAGGATACTGATCGGGATAAGCATTGTGCTGATGCTGAGCGCTTACGTGCTCCCGCTATGGCACATCCTGCTTGACGCCCCGCAGTATCCTGAAGGCCTTGAAATGAAAATATGGCTTCACGGCCTGACCGGAAACATTGCACAGATCAACGGCCTGAATCACTATATAGGAATGAAGTTCATCGTCGCCGACGACTTCAAGGAGTTTAAAATATTGCCATACGTCTATGGAGCCGTTTTGTCGCTGGGCGCTGTCGC
>JAFDZL010000036.1 GCA_018266935.1 Bacteroidota bacterium
CAGGCTATCCAGCTTTTTGCTTACATCGGGGGGCATCCGCTTTTTCAGTGCAGCGATCTGTTTGGCCGTGTTTGCCGTATCCTTCTGGATATATCCCTCTACGATTTTCCTGATGCGCGCTTCTTCATTGGCCCTGAATTTAAAGGGCTTAATTAATGCCTTCACAAACTTCGCAAGCCCCGATATAGTATCTTTTTTCGCTATGATCGCTTTTTTAACGTCAGCTGCGCCTTTACTGATGCTGGCTATGGTTTTGGACGAATCAGTTTTCTGCTGGCATAAGGTATTGTTCGCTGCTGTGCGAAAAGATATTATTACACAAAATGAAAAAAGCAGCAGGAAGGTTCTGAACATTTTTAACTACCGTGTATAAGGTTAATTTTTAATTAAAAAAATATATTCAATTAGTGCTTGACTTTTAGCGATATTTTTTTGTAACGTTACTGAAAAATGCTGCATAATCAAAATAAAATGCATTGTTAAACATACTCGATAGTTTTTTAACTATTAACTAAGGGTTATAACTATATTGTTGTTATAGTTTATGCATAACTAAGAGTTACAACCTTATTGTCAATACAATTAATAAGCCTGCCGCGAGATGGCGGATTTTTTACCCTTGTAGTAAGAATTTATTTAAACGGATCGAAATGATTTATGAGGCCTTGTCCTGTTTGGTTGACGACATGAATGAGTATTTCAGGAACAGGCTGAGAATAAATGAAGACAAGGTGGCGCTTTCGGCTATCGTCAACCAGGATGGAACGGTAGCCATCCAGGGCGAAAACAAGGTAGCGGTATCCATAGTGAACGTGGAGAAGGAGATAACGGGCAAAAGCAATGCGTCGCCGGTTATCGGCGGTACGATAGCCAACAAGTCGTCGTCAATGAATATCAATTTATATATACTTTTTTCGGCTTATTTCAGCAGCCGCAATTACCCGGAGGCTCTTAGGTTTTTGTCATTCGTGATAGCCTACTTTCAGTATAAGAATGTTTTCACATCGGCGAATACGGCGAAACTCGACCCGGGCATCGACAAGCTGGTTTTCGAGGTAGCCACTATTTCGCCCGAGCAATTGAATAATATATGGGCGTCGCTGGGTGCAAAGTACATGCCCTCGATAATCTATA
>JAFDZL010000370.1 GCA_018266935.1 Bacteroidota bacterium
CGTGGATGGCGATGTGGGAATGATCAAACAAGCGTTGGTGAACCTGGTCAATAATGCCGTCAAATATTCCTCAAAAAAAGATCGCCCTGTGATTGAGATCGGTGCACGGGATGAGGGGTCAAAGATCATCTATTACGTAAAAGATAACGGAGCGGGTTTTGACATGGCCTATGCCGGAAAATTGTTCGGCGTTTTTCAGCGCCTGCATTCGCAGGAGGAGTTTGATGGCACGGGCGTTGGCCTGGCTCTTGTAAAACGGATAATCGACAAACATAAAGGCGAAGTTTGGGGCGAGGGCGTCGAGGGATCCGGAGCGACATTTTATTTCAGTTTACCTAAAATATCAGATCATGAACGACAGCAAAGTTGAAATACTGCTGGTGGAAGACAACCCGCACGACGCGGAAATGACCATCAGGGCCTTGAAAAGAGTAAACCTGGCCAACAGGCTCATCCACGTAAAGGACGGCGCGGAAGCGCTCGATTTTATCTTTTCAAAAGGCGCCTTCGCCGACCGCAACACGGCCGAGAAACCTAAAGTAATATTACTCGATATCAAGATGCCGAAAGTTGATGGTATCGAAGTGCTCAGGCAACTGAAATCAAACCCCAATACCAGGACCATTCCGGTTGTGATCATGACATCGTCGAAGGAAGAACAGGACGTCTTCACAAGTTATAACCTTGGTGTAAATAGCTATGTAGTAAAACCGGTTGATTTCGAGGGTTTTGCAAAAGCCGTTTCTGAACTGGGCTTTTATTGGCTGATCACCAACCAATCTGCCGAATAATCGTTATGACCCACGAACTGAAAATACTGCACATTGAAGATGTACAAAGCGATGCCGAACTGGTTGACAGGATACTGAAAAAATCAGGAATAGCATTTACGAGGCTGCTTGTGGACACCAGGGAGGAATATCTTAAGGCCCTGGATGAGTTTCAGCCCGACGTGATCCTGTCCGACCACTCACTGCCGGCATTTAATTCGCTGGAAGCGCTGAATATCCTGAAAAAGGCCGGCCGGGACGTGCCCTTTATCCTTATAACCGCGACAGTATCCGAAGAATTCGCGGTAAACGTAATGAAGGAAGGCGCATCGGACTACGTGTTGAAGGACCGGCTGCAGCGTTTGCCCAGCGCGGTAATAAATGCCATTGAAAAACAAACATCTGAAGCCGAACGACAATCCTATTTGAACAGGATAGTTGCCAGTGAAGCCTTGTTTCAAAAGGCTGAATCGTTAGCTGAATTTGGTACCTGGAAAATCGATCTGGTCAATAACATTACCACCTGGTCTGCAGGTACATTTAAATTGTTTGGTTATAAGCAGGGAGAAGTTGAGCCATCGTTTGAGAGTTTTTTGAAGGTCGTTCACCCGGAGGATGTACAGACGGTAAAGGACACGTTCCGGCATGCCGTTGAGCAAGGTGAGCCTTACGAAAATGAATGCCGGATAATTCATAGCGACGGAACCATAAGATATCTGCGCAGGCAATTTGAATTTGAAAAGGACGAAAGTGGAAAGCCGGTTTTGGTCATTGGTTTTACCCAGGATATTACACGCTCAAAACATGCGCAGTTAATGATAGAGCAGCATGTAGAGGAATTGAAAGAAGCCAGTGAGCGGCAATCGGGCATACTAAATGCTTTACCACCCAATATCGTGCTGCTTAATGGGGCAGGTAAAATAGTGGCGGTAAATGAATCGTGGAGAAATTTTACCCTCGCCAATAATCTTGGCGTGCCAAGGCATGGCGTGGGCTACAGCTACCTGGCCATATCGGACAAAGCTACCGGCATGGATGAAGTTTCGGCCAGGCGCATTGCCCGGGGAATAAAAGAGGTGATCGCTGGCGAGAAAACTGAATTTTCTACCGAGTATTCTTATTATTCGGGCGACAAAAAGGTATGGTTCCAATTGCTGGCGGCGCCGTTGCTCAAAAGCGGCAAAGGCGCGGTGGTGCTGCATATCGATATTACCGACCGGAAACAGGCTGAGGAGCTGCTGATCCAGTCCAAGGCAAACCTGCAGACTATTTTTGAAAATACAGACGTTGCGTACGTGCTTTGCGATACTGAACACAGGGTAATATCTTTCAATTCGAAAGCAAACGAGCTTTGTGTCGGGCAATTCAATAAAAAGCTAAAGACAGGCAGCAACGCCTTTAACTATTTCCCCAAAAACCTGATACCCAATCTGAAGGAATTGTTCGAAAAAGTGATGAACAATGAAATGGTCAGTTATGAAAACAGTTATGAGCTTCAAAACGGCGGTGTGAAATGGTATGAGGTAAGGTGGGCCGGAGTGGCCGATGCGCGGCAGGTAAATATCGGGTTCATCGTTGCCTTTAAGGATATCACTGAACGGAAAATATCGGAATTGGAGCGTGAACGGATGACCAACGACCTGGTGCAGCGAAACAGGGACCTCGAGCAGTTCACCTATATTGTTTCACATAATCTGCGTGCGCCGGTTGCCAACATTATGGGGCTTTCTAATATGCTCAATAACTTTGATTTTAACCTCGAAGAGCACCAGGAGGTAAAAACTGCGCTCGCTACTTCTATCAGCGCGCTGGACAATATGATCATGGATCTAAACCAGATCCTGCAGGTTAGTACCCATGTAAATGAACGTTTTGAAACAATACCTTTCAAATTTTTAATGGAGGATGTGTTGCTAAACCTGCGCCAGGTTATCGATGCCGAACATGCTAAGGTGAGCTATAATTTTAATACCGTTGATAGAGTAGTAGCCGTTAAAAGTTATATGTACAGCATATTTTATAACCTTATTTCGAATGGTATTAAGTACAAAAAAGCAGGTGTTGACCCGGTGATTTCCGTATTTACGCGGCGTCATGGTGACAGGGTGCAGATCATATTCAGGGATAACGGCAAAGGGATCGAAGAGAAAAACCTCAAGAATCTTTTCGGTTTATACCGGCGGTTTGATACGCATGTGGAGGGTAAGGGAATGGGCCTGTTCATGGTAAAAATGCAGGTTGAAACGATGGACGGTCATGTCACTGTGGAAAGTGAACCCGGCAAGGGCGCCACTTTTATATTAGATTTCCCAGATCTTAAGATCGCTGACTGACTTTCCTGGTAAAATCTGAGCTTTATCGGCTTACACGATCCATTCATCTATATAATCCGCCGATTTATCCGCTTTCCTTTGCATCTTCCGATTATATAACTACCTTTAATTGTGTCATTCATACACAATAGCCATCAACCAATTATTTGACCATGAAAAAAAACATTACCCGCCCTTTGATTTATACTGTCGGCTCGGTTTCATTACTTGCTTTTGCAGTAACGATCAGCAGCAGCACGATTCAAAATAATACCCCTAAATGGAGCGCTTCCGCGCCTGACAGCACCGGTATTATACTGGTCAAAAACTCCAATGGACCCACGTTGGGTTATTCCTCGAAATCGGGCGTGAAAATACTGACCGTTGACGGTCTTGCTTTTAAAGATCTGAACAAGAATGGAAAACTGGATAAATATGAGGACTGGCGCCTGCCTGTGGCTGAACGCGCAAAGGATCTGGCCTCGCGACTATCCATTGAACAAATCGCAGGATTAATGCTCTACAGCGCGCACCAGGCCATACCGGCGATGTCTTCACGCGGTTTTGGCGCCGGCACTTATGAAGGGAAAGCTTATGCAGTCGGGATGGATGCGGGACAGGTAACTGACCAGCAAAAGGACTTCCTGATCAAAGATAATCTGAGGCACGTGCTGGTGACTTCGGTACAAAGCCCGGAAGTTGCGGCGCGCTGGAATAATAATGTGCAGGCTTTGGTTGAAGGAGTCGGTCTCGGCATACCGGCCAACAATAGTTCTGATCCGCGGCACGGTACTAACGCCGGTGTTGAATACACGGCAGGCGCAGGTGGCAGGATATCGCAATGGCCCGACCAGTTAGGTTTGGCCGCAACGTTCGATCCGGCAGTAGTGCAGGAATTTGGCCATATCGCGGCGCAGGAATATCGTGCACTGGGTATCTCGACAGCTTTGTCGCCGCAGATCGATCTGGGTTCGGAACCACGCTGGGCCCGCATCAACGGTACTTTCGGTGAAGACCCGCAACTGGATGCGGATATGGCCCGAGCCTATGTTGACGGATTCCAAACTTCGACCGGCGCAAGCGAGATCAAAGACGGATGGGGTTACCACAGCGTGAACGCTATGATGAAACACTGGCCCGGCGGCGGCCCGGAAGAAGCGGGTCGCGATGCGCACTTTGCTTATGGCAAGTTTGCCGTATATCCGGGCAATAATTTCGACGAGCATCTGATATCCTTTGTTGATGGAGCTTTGAAGCTGAACGGCAAAACGAAAATGAGCGCCGCAGTGATGCCGTATTATACCATTTCATACGGCAGAGATATCAAAAATAAAGAGAACGAAGGGAACAGTTATAATAAATACCTGATCACCGACCTGCTGCGCGACAAATACCATTTTGACGGCGTAGTTTGTACCGACTGGGGTGTCACAGCTGACGAAGGCAAGAAACCGGATGAGTTCCTCGGAAAATCGTGGGGAATGGAAACGAAAACGGTCGCGGAAAGACATTATAAAATATTGATGGCCGGTGTTGACCAGTTCGGCGGGAACAATGACTCCAAACCAGTGATCGAAGCTTATAACATGGGCGTTAAGGAACATGGTGAGGCATTTATGCGCGCCAGGTTCGGGCAATCTGCTGTAAGGCTTTTGACCAACATCTTCAGAACAGGCCTTTTTGAGAATCCTTACTTAGATCCGGCTCAAACCAAAGCTACCGTCGGCAATCCTGATTTTATGAAGGCAGGGTATGAGGCGCAATTGAAATCGATCATCCTCTTAAAGAACCATGGGAATGTATTGCCGCTGAAAACCGGCATTACGGTTTACGTACCAAAGAAATACACTCCATCGATGAAAGGCTTCTTCGGTCCTCCATCGAAAGAAAGGTGGGATGAGGCAGTAAAGCCGGAATTGTTAAGCAAATATTTCAAATCGACTGACGACCCATCCAAAGCGGACTGCGCGATTGTGTTTGTAAGCAGCCCATACGGTGGCGCCGGTTACGATAGCGATGATGCGGCGAAAGGCGGCAATGGTTACGTGCCGATCACGCTGCAATACGGCGAATACACAGCAAGCAGCGCTCGTGAGCATAGCATCGCTGCCGGTGATCCGTCGGAGCCAAACGTATATGATCGTACCTATAAAAACAAAACCATAACGGCAGGTAATTACCCCGATCTGAAAACTATCGAAGACACAAAAGCCGCTATGAAGGGTAAGCCGGTTATCGTAGTGATGAATTTATCGAAACCTGCTGTTGTTGCAGAGTTTGAAAAGGATGCTAATGCGATAGTGGCCAACTTCGGCGTACAGAACCAGGCGATACTGGATGTGCTGAGCGGGGCTGTTGAACCATCAGGTTTGTTGCCATTCCAGATGCCCGCGAATATGAAAACGGTTGAGCAGCAGGATGAGGATATTCCGCATGATATGATCTGCTACACGGACGTTGATAGTCACACCTATGACTTTGGCTTCGGCATGAACTGGAAAGGTGTGATACATGATGCCAGGACTACTAAATATGTGGATATCGTTAAGACGCCGGTTTTTCACGTTCAAAATTTAACAGTCAGCCTGACTTGTCCGACACCAGGAGCAAAGATCTATTACAGTACGGATGACTCGACGCCCTCATTTACTGAGGACCGCGAATACACTAAGCCTTTCAAAATTAAGAAGGGTACCACGGTCAAAGCCATCGCTAAAGTATATGGGGTGGACAACAGCGACATGGTAGTTATGACCGTCAGCGACAATAAGCAGGCGGCGCGCTAATGTTTGATCCAAACCGCAATAGGTGAGGTATCCTGCCCGGCTTCGGAAAAGGGAACGATGATCACCTTTTGCGGTTTATTGTTAACGTTCATCTGAACCGAATAAGCCTCTTTCCAGCCCCAACCGGCAGGAAGGAGGTTTTTTTCATCTGCAAAAATTCCGGCGTTAGAAAAGATGACATTATTCAGGGCGGTGATGTCTTTATTGAGTCCCAAATCGACGGAGAATACTTGCGGGCCCCTTTTGATGGCGACAGCATTGGGGTAAGATAACCCGCCTGGTATAACCTGCACGGGCATTTCAAATGAGATTGCTACTTTGTCGCCAGGTGCCCACATACGAGAGATGGTTAATAATTTGCCGTCTTGCGCCTTATAAGTTTTTCCTGAAACGGTAGCCTTGAAATGCTTCGACCACTGAGGCACCTGGAAATTAATGCTGAAAGAAGCTTTTACTGATGGATCAACCAAAACCGTAACATTGCTATCCACCGGGAATTCAGTGATGGTTTTAATCTTGAGCTCAACTGATAATCGATCTTTTGCTGTTATTTTTTCCGTCGCCTGCCCGTTCTCGTAAAACAATACAGTATATGTACCGTTGATCTTTCCGCCTATCATTTCAGGTATCAGTGAGATGCCCCTTGGAACACTTGAGAGGCAGCACGAATAACCCTGGTCGCAGCGGTAGGGTTTAACACCGTCGAGTGCAGTATAATAGCTTACACAGCCGGTTTGCGGGTTTTCTGCGGCAAGTAAATGGTTATAAACAGAGCGTTCAAGTTCCTCGGCATACTTTACATTACCGGTGATCTGCAATAATTGCAGATTGAACTGTATCCAGGTTACCGTTACGCAACCTTCACCCATGTCGTCGTTATTTTCGGCTTTGAGCACACCAGGCGCGCGGAATATCTCATGATCGCTTGAGGTCCCGGTGATATAGAGGCGATTTTTAGTAATGTCGTTCCAGGCCGTTTCCATTAGCGGCAGATACTTTTGCTCTCCGGTCAGTTTGTAATACTTGAGAATGCCAAGAAAACATGAGAGCATTTCATAAGCTTTCGCATCGCCCACTTTGGTCACGTCACCGTATTTTTCCAGCTGTGAGACCAGTTTCGGCCCATCAGGCTGCTCGAAAGCCCGCAAAATATAACGGCAGAAATCAAGGTATTTCGGATCATTGGTATAACGGTACAGGTCAACCATAGGCTCGAGAATACTTCCCGGCGCCAGGCCAACGTGCTCGCCGGCCAGCATCAGGTCGCGCTTACCCCCAGTGTCGCCGAAGGTACGCCAGATGAGGTCGGCGGCTCTTTTTGCCGTTTCCAGTGCTGGTTTATAGCCTGTCACCGCATAATAATTCAGCAAACCAATGATCGCGTATTTATGCGCCCAGACATCCCATTCGGTCCAGCGATTTTCGTACAGGTAAGTACCAAGATAGCCGTCCGGCATCTGGCAGGCGATGTATTTGCGCACCATATCATCCATCAGGTGCTTGATGCGCGGGTCGTGCGAATACGCATAAGTCTTTGAAGCCGAGAACAGGAATTTACCAACGTGCTCACCAATCCACGTTTGGGCGCCGGGACGTTTCTTAAACCCTGAAAGAAGCGTAGCTGAATCGA
>JAFDZL010000371.1 GCA_018266935.1 Bacteroidota bacterium
GGAAGGCGTGCCATCGATATTATACAAATGTAAATGCAGCAATGGTTCAGCCACATATTGCAGCTTAGCCGTTTTAGCTGCCTCCTGGTCGGCCAGGTGAATAGCGGTCATTTTATCCGCCACCAGGTTAGCCGATGCCCCGGGTCTTAATAAAACGTAGGTTCGATAGAAGTAATCACCCCAATCCTGTTCAAAGCTTTTAAAAGCGCCGTTGCCAAAATTCTTTTTTGCCCATTCGAAAGAAAAAAGCATATCGGCCTTGAAGCTGGAATTCTCAGGGAAATCTGCTAACACCCCCACGACTGTGAAATTATCCTTGCTATCGCCCTGTATCATCTTGCCCATAGGATCGGTATCGCCAAAAAAACGTTTGGCGGTGCTTTCAGTCATGATCACAGAATGAAGATCAGGCAAGGGGTTGTTAATGTTACCCTTCAGCAACTTGTAATCGAATACTTTGAACAGCGAAGCATCCGCAATATACGCGCCGTGATCTCCTGCGGAAAGCAGTTTGTCCTTGTAACGAAAAACCGAATAATTGCCAAATGAATTAATGCGGACGCTGGCTTCCACCTCAGGAATATCTTTTGCAGCATGAAAACCGCTCGGTGCAGGTATGCCTCCCCACGTTTGCCTTGTTGTACCTGTACCAATCTGCGCGTTGATCTTATATATCCTCTCGGCCTTGGTGTTGAACGCATCAAAGCTGAATTCATCGTTTACCCAAAGCAAAATGAGCAAACCGAAAGTGAGGCCAACGGTAAGGCCAATGATATTGATGAGCGCATAAAACTTATTCCTTATAATATTACGCCAGGCGGTTTTTAAATAATTGCGAAACATAAAATGATAATTTAATCGTTCGTGAGACCATACAGGTACTTCAGGAACTAAAATTATCTGTCCTGTGCGGAAACGGGGTTGCAAATGATAAGTTGAAACCTCTTTTTCAAGGTCGCGCTTATATTCCGCCGGGTTTTTTCCCGTCAATTGTTTGAAAGCCCGGATAAAGGTGGCTTTGGAGTTGAACCCCGCATCCAGGGCCATGCCGAGCAGGGTGATACGGTCATAAGCAGGATCCTGCATTTTTGAAATCACATCCCGCACGCGGTATTCATTAATAAAATCATTGAAACTTTTCTTGAGTACGGTATTAATTATCCGCGATAACTCATGCGGATGCAGATCGAGTTTTTCAGCCAGCGAGCCCAAGCTGAGTTCCGCATCCTCGTAATACCGCCTGGCTTCCATCGCCTTTTTGAGCCAGGCGCCTTTTTGCCTTAGTTCATTAGGCGGCAGTGGTTTAGGAGATGGGGACGGCTGAACACGCTCTCCGGCTTGCGGCCTCAAAAACGCCGCAGCTGCGGTCCATATAAGAATCACCGCGAAGAATATATAAAACGGATAATAAACGTGTATGCCCAATTGATCGCGGTAACCCAAATAATCGACAGCGGCATATATCATCCATAATAGCCACAATGCCGCAGTAGCCGCCAACATGCGGCGCAGCCACCGGAATTCAAGCAATGATCTGTCCATCAAAACAGGCTGCAACCGTCGATAAAAATTTTGAATCAACTTATCAGAGCGATACAGATAAGTCATGATCGAAATAAAGATGAGCAGCTGCACCACGGGATTCAACTGTTGTCGGACTTCCGTTACGAAAAAAGCCTGTTCAAGCAATAAAGGACTGAAGTGCACCAAGTCCTTCCACCTGAAGCGATATTTCGGACGCATGAGTTTCAGCACATAAAAATAGATCAGCGGGCCGAGAGCAAGCAGGAACTCCATCGGCACCTTGTCCCAGCCGGGCAGGTAAGTTTCGAGCCGGATGTCATAAGCCAGTATCTGGATCATCCATAAGATCATGACGACCAGCGCCAGGGCGAGAAACCGGTTTGCCGTGCGATTGGGATTCCTGGCGAACCAGAGCTGCAGGGCAAAAGTCAGCCCGATGAACAGCATTCCGAAGAACGCTACGTCATACAGGGTGATATGGAATGTATAGGAATTCATTTATTTAGTCCGAAAGTCCGCCTATCCCGATAGCTATCGGGGCCGGAAGTCCGAAAGATAATTATTGCTACTGTTACTCACTCCTCAAACTCTTCACCGGGTTCGCCAGCGCCGCTTTGACTGACTGAAAACTGATCGTTACAAATGCGATCAATATGGCAACCGCACCTGCTATTGCCAATATCCACCAGTGGAATTCCGTCCGATAAGCAAAATCCTGGAGCCATTTGTTCATGAAATACCAGGCCAGCGGCGAGGCGATGAGCATAGATATGACGACCAGCCTGATAAAATCTATCGATAACATGCCGACAATGCCGGAAACGCTCGCGCCCAGCACTTTGCGGATACCGATTTCTTTTGTGCGTTGCTCCGCTGCATAAGCTGCAAGGCCAAATAAACCAAGGCAAGCAATCAGGATTGCCAGGGCGCTGAAGGATATGAACAATGTACCCAACTTATGTTCAGAACGATAACTCGCGTCAAAATCCTGGTCCATAAAGGAATAGCTGAACTGTTGGTTCGGAGAGAACTGCTTCCATTTATCTTCGATCTTTGACACCAGCCCCGAAAGATCAGCCGTTTTTACCTTAACACTGATGGCGCCGTTATCCGGCGAATAAACTAATACCAAAGGCGATATTTTATCTCTTAACGATTCGAAGTTGAAGTTCTTGACAACTCCAACGATGTGAAATTGCTGTACGCCATAAGAATCACGATAGATGAATTTGTTCAGCGGGTCTTTCTGGCCAAACTTCTCCACAAAAGCTTCGTTGATGATCACGGCGGAACTATCGGACGTTAACTGTTTGGAGAAATTACGCCCGGCAACCAGTTGTAAACCCATGGTATTGATATAATCCTCGTCCACAGACCAGAATTCGGAAAGAATATCTTTTTTCACATCGATCTCTTTGTCAGGGAATAGGCCGGTCTTAAGACGATCGTCACCTGTAGGCTGGTATAACGACATGGTGGCATTCGCTGCACCGGGCATTTGTTTAATTTCCTTCTCCAAGGATTCGGCCTGCTTACCCAGCACAGCGGTATTTTTGACCACCAATACCTGTTCGCGATCAAAACCGAGGCTTTTGTTGTGAATGTAATTCAGTTGGTTATAGATCACCAGCGTGCAGATAATCAGCGCGATGGAAATTCCGAACTGGAATACCACCAGCGAGCTACGAAGGAAGTTATTTTTAAACCCGGCTGATAATTTGCCCTTCAATACTTGTATCGGCTGAAAATTGGAAAGATAAAATGCGGGATACGAGCCCGCCAGGAAACCAACCACAAGCACAATCGCGATAAGCGATGTCACCAGCCACGTAAGGGACTGCAAGTTAAAGCCCAATTGCTTACCGGCAACCTGGTTGAACAACGGCATCAGCAAAACGGCCAATCCGATCGCGATAAAAGTGGAAACCAGGGTAACCAGTGTTGACTCTGTGAGAAATTGAGCGATTAGGTTTACACGCGCTGAGCCCAGCACCTTACGTACGCCCACTTCCTTCGCCCGGTTGGAAGAGCGGGCAGTTGAAAGATTCATGAAGTTTACGCAGGCGATAAGTAACATTATTACTGCGATAACTGAAAAGATATAGACGTATTGCATACTTCCGCCTTTATCCAGTTCAAGCTCGGCGTTTGATTTAAGGTGTATATCCAGCAAAGGCGTTAATTCCGTTCTCAAATAATTGCCCCCTGCCGTCCAGACTTTAGACGACACGGGGGAATTTTTGATCTCGAGCGCTGCAATGCGCGATTCCAGGCTTTTGATATTCGCGCCTGGCCTCAACAATAGGTAATTATGTACGCCGCTGTAGCCCCAGCCCTTCCAGTGACTTTCGGGCAAGGTCGAAAACGACAATAAGAAATCGTAGTTGAAGTGCGATTGCAGTGGAATGTCTTTGATTACCCCGGTAACGCGGTAAAGGCTCGTGTCATTTATGGTGAGCACCTGCCCTGTTGCATCTGTTTTTCCAAAATATTTTCGTGCGGCGCTTTCGGTGACGACCGCGGTGTGCGGGTCATCCAGAGACTTTTTTGGATCGCCGGAAATCATGGGCAGGGTAAACACATCGAAGAGGCTCGATTCAGTGTAAGCTACCCGCGTTTCCCGGATGTTCGAGCTGCCCTTCCTGATATTGAACTTCGATGCCGAAACCGCAAGGCCTGATTTGTCGATAATCCTCGTCGCTTTTTCAATTTCCGGGAAATTGTCCTTCAAAGCAGCTTCCAGCGGCCCCTCGGTTGTAGCATATTTACCTCCGTGTCCGTTAAGCATGGCATCGACGGTGACGCGATATATCCTGTCGGCTTTGGTATTGTATTTATCATAGCTCAACTCATCGACCACGTAAAACACGATGAGTAAACAGGTGGCCAGGCCCACGGATAGTCCCAGTACATTAATAGCAGTAAACCCGATATTTTTCTTGAGGTTGCGGACAGCACTTTTGATGTAATTTCTGAACATATAATTGCGGTTTAATTTCTCGTGAGACCACACAGGAGGGTTTTCACGATACAATTTTACCGGCATATAAGACGCTCCGCTTCTCAAATTATAAGTTGAGCGGTCTTTTTTCAGTTCGTTTTTATATTCAGCGGGGCTTTTCCCGGTCATCTGCTTGAAAATGCGGCTAAATGTTGCCTGCGAATTGAACCCCGACTCATAAGCAATGCCCAGCAGCGTAATATGGTCATACGCCGGGTTCTCCATTTTACTGGCTACGTGGCGAACCCGGTATTCGTTAATGAAATCATTAAAGCTTTTTCTAAGGCCCGTGTTGATGATACGGGATAGTTCATGAGTAGTCAGACCGAGTTTCTCGGCAAGTGAGCTTAAACTTAGTTCCGGGTCGCGATAATACTGGTTAGTTTTCATGGCTTTTTTGAGCCAGTTTCCTTTTTCCCGCAATTCTGACTGTGGGTATAACTTGGCTGCTACAAGTTGCTGAACCATCAACCCTGCCTGTGGTTTCAACAATGCGGCAGCGGCTGTCCAAATGATAATAACCGCGAAGAAAATGTAAAATGGATAATAAATGTGTATGGCTAATTTATTTTGGTAGTCGAAATAATCGACTGCAGCATAGACTATCCATACTGTCCACAACAAAGCGGTAGCTGCCAATAAACGTCGCAACCACCGGAATTCGAGCAGCGACCGGTCCATCAGCACAGGCGGCAATCGCCTGTAAAAAATTTGAATAAGCTTATGGGACCGGTACAGATAGGCTATGATCGAAATAAAGATGAGCACCTGCAATAAAAGATTCATTTGTTGCCGGACCGCCGGTACCAGGAGTGTCTGCTCAAGAAGCAAAGGACTTAAATGCAACGTGTCCCTCCATCTGAATTTATATTCCGGTCGCGTTATTTTAAGCACATAAAAATAGATCAGCGGACCAAGTGCAAGTAAAAACTCCATCGGCAGCTTGTCCCAACCCGGCAGGTAGGTTTCCAACCGGACGTCGATTGCCAGTATCCTCAGCATCCACAAGACCATGGTGATCAGCGCCAGGGCAAGAAACCGGTTCGCGGTACGGTTGACACTTTTAGAGAACCATAATTGCAATACAAAAGCCAGTCCCATGAATGTCATTCCGAAGAATGCAACATCATAAAGGGTAATATGGAGTGTATATGAGTTCAATTAGCTCATGGTTTGCCCATAGTCGATAAACACTATTCAGACCTAAGACTATTCACCGGGTTGGCAACAGCTGCTTTGATGGTTTGGAAGCTTACGGTTACCAGCGCTATCAGCAGCACAAATACTGTGGCCGCAACAAAAATCCATGCATAGGCGGCAAGGTCAATCCTGTAAGGATAATCTTCCAGCCATTTATGCACTGCCAACACGGCAAACGGAACAGCTATTACCGCGGAAATTAAAACCAGAACAGCGAAATCTGTGGATAGCTTTCTGACTATGCCCCGAACGCTCGCGCCCAGTACTTTCCTGATACCGATCTCTTTCTTCCGGCGCTCTCCAGATAACGTAGCCAAACCGAACAAGCCTATGCACGAGATGAAAATAGTGAGTATCGCGCCAAAGCTCACGATCTGCTTCCATTTCGCCTCCTTATCGTATTGCTCAGCCACCTCGGCATCCTTGAATTTGTACTGGTAAGGCATAACCGGAAACTCGGCTTTGAATTCCCTTTGAATACGATTTAATGATTCTGATTTATTCTTATCACTGATCTTTACAAATACATTTCCCAAGGGATAGTCTGGCTTCATGGTGTACAAAATTGGTGAGAGTTTTTCTGTCAACGACAGGAAGTGATAATTTTTTACGACTCCGATCACATTGTATTTTTTCTTATTATAAAAAAAGTCAACCACCTGTCCTATCGGATTCTTCCAGCCGGCTGCCTTCACGAACTCCTCGTTCACCAAAACCGAATTGGCACTATCGGAAATCATCGCTTTAGAAAAATTCCGCCCTTTGGTCATTTGAACCTGGAACAACGGCAAATAATCCTCATCGATATGCTTCATATCAAACTCCTGCTGCTGGCCGTTATTGATATGCGCCATTGTTCCCCAGCGACCACCCTGGTCGGCGGTGACCCCAAGGATATTCGGGTCCTTTAATAACTCGGCTTTAAATAGCGGCAATTTGGTCTTATCCAGGCCGAAGGCGGTGATTGACACCACATTCTTATCATTATAACCCAGATCGAAGTTCATCAAATAATTGAACTGTGAGTAAATAGTGATTGTTGATATAATCAGGAATGTAGCTAGCGTGAACTGCAGCACTACGAGGCCCTTCGATAAATAATTTTTACCAACATAAGACGTTCGGTTATACAATGCCTGAACCGGATTGAATCCCGAAAGAACCAATGCAGGATAAAAGCCTGCCAGCAAACCCGTTAACAGAAATATGCCGATGTATCCGGCAACAAGTTTAAAACTTAGCAGGTAGGAAAATGCCAGCGCTTTATTGGCCAGCGTATTGAAGAATGGCAATACGAGAACAACTAAAACGACAGCCAAAACAAAGGCTATAAAACTCAGGATAAACGACTCACCCAGGAACTGCATAATCAATTGTCTGCGCTGGCCGCCTACCACTTTGCGGATACCGATCTCCCTGGCCCTTTTGAGAGAGCGGGCGACCGTAAGATTGACGAAATTGATACAGGCTATGGCCAAAATGAATAACGCAATGCCCGAAAGAATATAAGAATACATCGGATTGCTATTGTCAACGAGGCCATTATCGGCCGGGTAATCCGTACTGGTATGCATTGTCAGTAAGGGCTGCAGGCTGAATGACCGTTTATCTTTATCGCCGAACTTATCCGCATCTTCTTTGATCTGGCTTGCAGCATCGGTAAGGTATATCTTGTTGATCTTGGCATCCAACTGTCTGATATTCGTGCCTGGCTTTACAACAAGGAATGTATTTTCGAAGAAATTTTCCCAATGGGTGTCGGCTTGTCTCAACCGCTTCGGTAACAGCATTTTGATCTTGATCGACGAATTCTGAGGTGATTTTTTAGTCACTGCAGTTATTTTGAACGGTTGAAAAGAAACATTATCGTCACCCATTTTCAAATCGAGAGTTTTGCCAACGGGGTTTCCCTTGCCGAAATATTTTTCCGCAACTTCTTCAGACAGTACTATGCCATGAGGATCGTCCAGTGCATGTTCGGGCTTACCATAAAGCATCGGAAAAGTGAAAACGGAAAAGAAATTGCTATCTACATACAAAGCTTGCTGGTCAAACACCTCATTGCCGCGTTTAATGGTATAACTGCCCCCCTGTATGCGCACAAAGTCCTGTACTTCTGGCAATTGCCGTTTAAAGTCAGGGCCAGGCATGTCGCCAGTGCTCGAAAATTTATGTACCTGGCCGTCGGCACCTTTATCGTCCACTACCAGGTGATAAATATTCGGCGCGTTCACGTTGAACCTGTCGTAGCTTACCTCATCCATCGCATACAAAAAGATAAGCATGCAGCAGGCCAGGCCCACACTGAGCCCTACGATATTGATCACAGAGAACACTTTATTACGCCAAAGGTTTCTGAATGCGGTTTTGAAATAATTCCTTATCATGGTTGTACGTTTTAAGTTCTACGTGGTACGTTTTTCTTTTTCTAATCTCTAGTCACCATTTAACTATTCACTCGGAACGTAAACTCTTCACCGGGTTCGCCAGCGCGGCTTTGATCGCCTGGTAGCTCACCGTCAGCAATGCGATGGCGGCAGCGGTGATGCCGGCAGCGGCAAACACCCAGTATTGAATGTTGATATGGTATTCATATCCTTTCAGCCATTTGCTCATCGCATACCACGCCAGCGGAAAGGCCACGATACACGACAGTCCCACCAGTACCAAAAAGTCTTTGGAAAGCAATGTGGTCACACTTGCGATACTAGCACCAAGCACTTTCCGGATGCCGATCTCTTTCGTCCTGCGTTCGGCCGTATAAGCCGCTAGTCCAAAAAGACCCAGGCAGGATATGATGATGGCAAGCGATGCGAACAATCTCGAAAGTTTGCTGGCTAAACCTTCGGTCTGGAACATATTGTTGAACTGATCGTCCACCAACTGGTAATCGAACGGATACTTCGGATTATATTTTTTTAAAATGGTCTGCAATCCGGCAAGTGATTTTTGCAGGTCCGCTTTGGGCTGAAGGCGGGCGTACATCAATGTATTGTCCTTCGGAGCCCCGACAAAGAACATTACTGGGTCGGGCCTACCGTACATATTGCCATACACATAATCATTTACTACTCCTACAATCGTAGCCATGGTGGTATCGCCTTCAAAATGCATGGCTTTTCCCAGCGCGCTTTCTTTGCCCATCAGTTTTTCGAGCGATCTGGTGATGACCATGCGTATCGGTCTGCCCGTATCAGTTACCGTCAGGTTTCTACCTTCCAGTATTTTCAGACCAGTTGTGTGCATATAGTCCGGAGTGACATAGCGTTGTGATATCAATACTTTTGAAGACGGATCCTTTCCCTGCCAGGTCATTCCGTCGGTATTATTTCCACCGTAGATGATGTCGTGATCGGCCAGCGCCACATCCTCAAAATAACCCGAACTAAGTATTTCCTGCCTGATAGGGTAGTAATTTTTGGCCATGTCGCCCTGCAGGGGAAGCCTGAGCAGCCTATCCTTGTTAAAGCCGAGAGGACGGTCTTTCACATGCTGTATCTGCTGATAGATGATAACAGTACTGATGATCAAAACGATCGAAGCGGTGAATTGCAGGATCACCAAACCTTTGCGCACAACCGCAGCTCCGCTGTCTTTTAGTTTTAGCCCTTTTAACACAGCCACCGGCCTGAACGACGACAGGTACAACGATGGATAACTACCCGCCACCACCCCACAGATAATGGCGATGAGCAGCAATGCGGTGATATGGTAAGGATTGTCAAAGCCGGGCGTAAGCTGCTTTTGCACCAGCAGGTTAAAGGCCGGCAGTATGCACACCAGGATCACTACTGCGATTACAGCAGCAACCAAAGCCAGGAATACGGATTCGCCGATAAACTGAGCAACGAGCGATCTCTTACCTGCACCCAATACCTTACGAACGCCGACTTCGCGTGCACGTTTTTCGCTGCGCGCGGTAGCCAGGTTCATGAAGTTGATACAGGCGATGAACAGGATGATCCAGGCGATGGTAGTGAACAGGTGCACATAGAATATTTGACCACCGCCGGTCAGCTTGCCGTCTTTGAATTCGGTGCGCAGGTGCCAGTCGTTCATAGCATACAGGAACACGTGACCTAACGATTTTGGTTCGCGTTTCTGGATGAAGTCTTTTAGCTGAGCATTGACAGTGGCGACGTTTACACCGGGCTTTAATTCAACGTACGTGCTTACATCATTATTCGACCAAGGCTTCAACCATGGGCTGTTATCCCAATAAATCTGGAAAGGCATCAGCCACTCAAATTGTATAGAGGTATTCGCGGGAAGGTCTTTGATCACGCCGCTAACGATGTAATCCTGTTTATTGTCTACGCGGATGGTTTTGCCGACCACATCGCTTTCGTTACCGAAGAATTTTTTGGCTGCGCTTTGTGTAATGACCAGCGAATAGCGTGCCTTTAAAGCGGTAGCCTGATTTCCTTGCACAAAAGATATAGTAAACATCCTGAAGAATGAGTCTTCAACATATTTGCCCGATGCATAAACCGATTTGTCGCCCTGTGAGAAAAGATAACTATTTGTTCCTTCCGATGTACGACATACGTTGGCTACACCAGGTAACTCCGCCTGTATTGCAGGGCCCATCGGGCCGGGAGTGGACGACTCTGAAAATACGTATGTATCATATTTCTGATTTTCCCATGCCATATACAGGCGGTCTTTCTTCGTATTGACCGAATCGAAATTCACTTCGTCTTCAACCCAAAGAAAGATCAGTGCGGCACAGGTAATGCCTATCGCCAGGCCAAGAATGTTCAGGAAACTGAAGCCTTTGTTCTTCTGGAAGCTTCTGAATGCTGTACGGATGAATGTCTTAATCATTTTATCAGTTCGTTAGTTCAATGTTCATTAGTTCACTGGGAGCGCACTCGGCCGATCAAAACCTGCTGATACTGCCGCTGCCGCTTGTAGTACGGGTAATACTTTTAGCGGTCCCCGTATAATTCACATTGCCCGATCCGCTCACGCCGGCTGTAAGACTCTCGCTGGCATTGACCCTGGCATCGCCGGAGCCCGAAACGTGCACATTTGAATTTGACGTGATCAGGTCGGTCGCGGTAAACACACCCGAACCCGATACCTTGAGCCGCGAAGTGCCGGCCGTGCCGGTAAGTTTTACATTACCCGAGCCCGAAATAATCGTTACCAATGATCTGGCTTCGATCTTGCCTTCCGCACTACCTGATCCTCTAAGTGTCAGGCTGAAATGATCGGCTTTGACGCCCTCACCAAATTTTGCGCTGCCGCTGCCAGAGATGGTAATACTTTTGAGCGCAACTACGGTAACGTACGCTGTTATGCGGTAATGTTTTTTTTGCCAAACGCTTTTATCGCCATACCAGCTATCCTCGCCCTGGCCCCAGTTATCATGCTTGTTGCGTATTTTCAATACGCCGCCATCCACTTCAACCAGCACACGGTTGATAACTTCGGGCGGCGCCATCACTTTAACCGATTCCGTGGTTCCCTGCACGATATGTATATCTACCGGCCCGGCGATTTTTAACTTATCAA
>JAFDZL010000372.1 GCA_018266935.1 Bacteroidota bacterium
GGAACGGGTTCGGGCGCTGGAACACCATACCGATCTTACTACGGACATAAATGGCATTCATTTTATAGACGTCCTCACCGTCCAGTTTCATTACCCCTTCCGCACGGGCGTTAGGGATAAGTTCGTGCATACGGTTAATGCAGCGCAAAAACGTCGTTTTACCGCAACCCGAGGGGCCCATCATGGCGACCACCTCGTTCCGGTTTATTTTGATATTCACGTCTTTTATCGCGTGACTATCACCGTAATAAGCATTAATATGTTCAGCGCTTACAATTGTACTTTCCATTTTCTTGTGATCACCTTTGTGACAATGTTCAATACTAAAACAAATACTAATAAAATAAATGACGCTCCCCAGGCCAGGTTGTGCCAGTCGTCATATGGACTCGTGGCATAGGTGAAGATGATATGCGGCAGGCTTTCCATCGGTCCGGCAATGCGTCCGGATACGAACGGGTTACCGAAAGCCGTGAACAATAGTGGGGCTGTTTCGCCGATCACTCGGGCAATAGACAAGGTGATGCCGGATAAAATACCGGCAAAACCGCAGGGCACGATCACCTTTAAGATGACTTTATGATAAGGAACCCCGAGTGACAATGCTGCTTCTTTCAATGAAGCGGGCAGCATTTTGAGGGTTTGTTCGGTCGAACGGACAATGATGGGCAGCATCATAATGGCCAATGCTATACTACCCGATATGGCCGAAAAAGTGCCCATCGGCTTTACAATCCAGAAGTAAACCACGATACCCATTACGATAGACGGAACACCCTGCAGAATATCCACACAAAGTCCTGCGTAGTAAGCCAGTTTGGTTTTGGGGTTCTCGCTCAGGTATATGCCCGCCATCATTCCCACAGGAATGGCGACAATGGCCGACATCAGAACCAGCAGGAAGCTCCCCAAGAGCGCATTGAGTATGCCGCCGCCTTTTTCACCAACAGGTGCCGGAACGTGACTCAAAAACGTCCAGTTAACTTGCGTAACGCCCTGCTTAATGATGTAAAACAATATCAGCGCGAGCGGTATGGCAATGGCAAACGCGAATAAAATGATGACCCCTTTAAAGACGAGGCTCATGGTTGTTCTATATCCTATTCTTGCTTCCATCAGATCAATCGTTAGTAAATCTTGAAACTATCCGCTTACCGATCATATTGATCACCACCGTGACACAGAATAGTACCAGGCCCAGTTCGATGAGCGCCGAAAGGTATTCGGTGTGATCGGCTTCGAGCAACTCGTTGGCGATAACGCTGGCCATCGTATTGCTCGGGCCAAAGATCAGGTCCTTAAATGCATGTGCCACCGCACTGGTGTTACCGATAACCATCGTAACGGCCATTGTTTCGCCAAGCGCGCGGCCTAGCGACAAAAGCAAGCCTGCAAACAAACCCGAACGGGTGTAAGGCATGATCACTTTTCGGATCACTTCAAAACGGGTCGCGCCAAGGGCATAAGCGCCTTCTTTCAAAGGCGAAGGTGTCATACGGATCATGGTAATACCCAGCGAGGCGCCGTAAGGAATAACCATCACGGCGAGGATGAGCGAAGAAGTCATGATGCCAACGCCATATGGAGCGATGTGCCATTTGAGTTCAAGTGTTCGGATGATCGGTACCAAAACGGAAAGTCCCCAGAAACCGTAAATCACCGAAGGCACGGCTGCGATCAGGTCTATCGTATCTTTCAGCAGGCTCGATAACCAGCCTTTGGGATTATATTCGCCCAGGTAAATGGCAATAGCGTATGAAAAAGGCAAGGAAATGATCAGGGCCATGAATGACGTGAGCAGCGTACCGACTAAAAATGGATACGCCCCGTAAATATTGGCTACCGGATCCCATACCTTTCCCCATAAAAAGCTGATGCCAAGTGCCTTGATAGATGGGATAGAATCGATGACGAGGGTGATGAAAATGCCGATAACCAGCAAGAGCATGACAACGCTTAGCACTCTCAGCCAGCGTTTGAACACACCCTCCCATTTAAACTGCTGAAAATAATAACCCTGGTTGGCATTATTGGCAGCAATAACGCCCCAAATGACACTTAAAACGTAAACCAATACACCGCCGTATTTCAATATGGCGAGCGAATTGAATTGTACCGAAAAGAAGTAAACCAATATCCCGAATATAGCCATCAAAATACCACCGAATAGGGAGGCGTAAAACAACCCGAGCGGACCAAATATCAGGGTCAGAATGACGGCGAGAACTACACTTTTCTTACCGCCTGAACCCGCTTGCATTCGCTGCATCAACTGCCGGTTTTGTGGGATAGGGATACTCATTTTAATGCTTTTAGTGAACTTTTATTTGTGAGCTAAGAAGCTAAAAGCAGAAAGCCTATATGTAGCTAAAAGCAGAAAGCTGAAAGCTTAAAGCAGTTAATATTGCTTCGGCTTCATCTTTCTGCTTTCCGTTTTAAGCTTTCAGCTTATAATATCGGCTTACCGCTATAAGTAGCTGATTTCAAAATCTTTTCAGCAACTTTTACAGCTGCGGGAGAAAGTTTTGCGTAGTTCAGCGGAGCGCATTCTTTCTGGCCCTGGTGGATGTTATACCAAAGCAGTTTCAGCACTGCGGTAGCGCGTTCTTTCGAGCGGCCGTTGTAATTTTGTTCTTTGTAGATCAAAGCCCAGGTAAAGCTCGCGATGGGGTAACCTTTAGGGTTGTCGGTATTGGTGATCGATACCTTCGAATCTGCAGGTATCTCTACGTTGCTCGCAAGAGTTGTAGCCTCCAGCGTCGGAGCGATAAATTTGCCGCTCTTGTTCTGGATGTTAGCGAACGCCATGTTGTTTTGCTTAGCGTAAGCCAGCTCAACATAAGTGATACCGCCCGGAGTTTGTTTTACCAGACCGGCAACGCCTTCGCTGCCTTTGCCGCCCAAGCCCGCAGGCCAGTTAACTGCGCTTGCTTTACCTACTTTCTTAGCCCACTCTTCGTTAACCTTGGTCAGGAAGTCAGTGAAAATAAACGAAGTACCACTACCGTCCGAACGGTGAATTACTACGATCGGAAGATCGGGAAGGTTAACGCCTTTGTTAGTAGCTTTGATCTCAGCGCTGTTCCAGTTGGTGATCTTGCCTAAGAAAATGTCGGCAAGGTCTTTACCGGTCAGGTTCAACGGAGCCTTGAGACCGGGGACATTATAAGTTACCACTACTGCGCCCGAGGTCATCGGAATGTGCAATACCGGAGCGCTCATTTTTGCGGTCTGGTCGGCATTCAGCGGGGCGTCCGAGTCGCCGAAGTCAACGGTCTTGTTGGTCAGCTGCAGGATACCGCCGCCCGAACCGATAGACTGGTAGTTAACTTTTGCCGCAGTGTAAGTCGAAAATATTTTCGAGAACAGCGGGTTAATAAACGTACTACCGGCACCCAGGATGGTGTTATCCTGCGCCTTAACTGATAAACCTGATGAAGCTACAATTACCGCTGCAGCCAGGGTCAGATGTTTGATTATTTTCATGGTCTATTGTTTTTACTTTGTCTGATTTATTATTTACCAAAAGTGAAGAAGAATGTAAATCTGTAAACCAGGGTATGATCAGGGGCGACATAGCCTGTAGTAGCCGGATCTCTGTTGTCTTTGTAATCAATTAACCAGAAATTCGGCATAAAGTGAACATTTTTGGTAGGGTTATAGTCGATACCAGCTGTCCAGAATGTTTCTTTAACTGTTGGGTTGTATGATCCGTAGTTAGTGTTAACAGTGTAAGAATCAGTATTAATGAAATCGCTGTTCGGCTGATAACCATCGCGTTTAGCAAAGAAGTTCAGATTCTTGGTGATATTTCCCCGAACCCAGATCGATAAGCCCTGCGCTGTTGCATCCTCCGGTGCTTTGGTAGTCGAGTTTTCTACACCCTGGGTAAAGCTTTGCGTATAAGCTTCAACACCTACGCTGATCGGTTTGCTTACGTAAGCAGCGAATATCTTTTTGATGCTGTGTGACTGTGCGCCGATAGCAAACGTAGCAGGCGCTGTTTTTGCATTGTCGTAATAAAAGTCAACATACAGGTGCTGGTTGAAGAATTTACCCCAGATATCTCCATAGAATATTTTGTAGAAGCCTGTATTAGGATTTGAAGCCGGTAAAAGGCTTGCTGTGGTGTTATTGCCTACCATTAATACGTAACCAAAGTTTTTGGTAGCCGGGTCAAACGTACCCTGCAGGGCAGCGCCAACGTCATAAGAGTTATTCTTGTGGAAGTCGGTGATGGTCTTTTCGATCGAGCGATAAGCCCAGGTGGTTTCTGAAAGGCTGGTCGGACCGTTAGTTCCGGGCTCATTCAATGCGAAACCGGGGGTGCTGATCTCACCGATCACAAAGTCGGTCCCTGTCCAAAGGTCTCTCATACGAATATTAAAGTTCTTGATCCAAAAAGCCATTTTGTTATCCACCAGGTTATCACCATTTTGGATAGAAGTAGCGCCGTTCACACCGGTGTTAGCATTTGGCTCAGATGCCAGCAATACTTCAGCTTTAAACTTCTTGGTTATTTCATAATCATAGCCTAAATACAAACGACGGAACTGGAACGCGTTGCGGTAAGTAGGTACGCCATTGTACATGGTTTCTGGTCCGCGGTTAGTTGCGTCGGCATGAGCGTCATAGTAGAAATCACCGAAAGTGTAGCCCCAAAGCCTTCTTTGCGGATGCCATGCGGTGTCGTCCTGGGCCTTTGGAGCAGCAGTAGTTGTTGTGATTGTGCTGCCCGAGTCAGCTTTAGCGGTCGCTTTTTTGCCGATCGCCTCATTTGAAGCGTAGGTTTGTGCACTGCTGCTTGCTGCTGTTAAAAACAGCGCTGCGAACAGACCAGTACATGCGATGTTAGTAAAGAGTCTTTTCATTTTGGGTGAGGTTAAATTAAATTTCGGGTCAAAGGTGCATACGGTGCATTACCTTAATGTTAAGAATGCATTAACATTTGGTAACTTTAGGGGAACATTAGGTCAAAAAATGGCCTCTAATTGGCTGTAGTTAATTCTGCTAATTATTAGTTAATCGCATCAATTATTTGACAATCAAATAATTAACTCAATACCTAACAATTGTCTATAAAACAAAAAACGAATTCCATTTTATCATACCTGTTTAATATTAGCTTAATATAGCTATGGTACTTTTAGCCCTTCTAAATCAGGGCTATGCGCAATATATTCCGCGATTTCTTCTCGCACCGGGCGTTATTCTTCGGGTTGTTCAGCCAGGCGGGCAAAAATGTTGTACAAATGTCTGAGCTGCTTGCCCATGCTATCAATACACCATCGGCGGAGGAAAGGATGGCAATTTTCAAACAGATCAATACGCTTGAAGAGATGGGCGACAATATTACCCACAAGGTTTACCTGGGGCTCGACAAGGTATTCTTTACACCCTTCAACCGGAATGACATTCATATCCTGGCATCAGCGATAGATGACGTGGCCGATAATGTTCATGAAGCTGCCGGCCGGATACAATTGTATAATATCGAATGTTTTTTACCTGCTGTCGATGAAATAGCCAATTATATCAAACGCTCGTGCTTTGAGTTGCAAAAGCTGATCTGTTCTTTAGGGAAGATAGAGCATACGGAAGACCTGCTGGCCTCGTGCAAGCGGGTAAAAGAATATGAGCACGCATCGGACCATATTCATAATTTGGCCCTTGCCGACCTGTTTGCCAATGAAAAGGATCCTTTTACTTTAATTAAGCACCGGGATATTTTATATTCGATGGAGGCGTCGGCGCATAAATGCAAGCATGCGACCGACGCCATTGAGATCATTATCCTCAATAGCATTTAACAACAGAAGGCTCCTCATTAATAACGAAGCCGGAATTTCTTAAACACAAAATGCAGCAGCCATATCGGGCCGATAAGCAGAAATTTGAGGTCTGTGAAAAAGGATGGCTTTTTACCTTCGATCTTGTGACCGATGAACTGACCGATCCAGGCGACAACGAATATAACGGCGCACACCAGCCATAAAGCAGGTCCGCCCGCCTGTTGCCATCCGACAAGCAGGGAAATAAGATAAACGAATAGCATGACCACCAGCAGCATCACGTAGGAGAGTATAGGCGACAGCTTGAAATAATAGTATATGGCAAATGCGATCAGAAACGAAGCCCAGTTGAAATAACCATTATACGACCCTATAAATTTCAGATAAGGGAAGGGTATAGCCCACACCAGGCCCAAGAGGCTGAATACGATCAGCGGTACGCATATCCAATGGATCAGCTTATTGGTTGGGTTTTGGTGGCTTTCGGCATACTGATCAAATAACGCGTCAATAGGACGCTGAGGCGCCTTTATCGCGGCTTGTGCATTTGCTTTTTGTAGTTTCCGGTTTGCCAATGGGTATAATTTCAAAAAAAATGCCATTTCGAACGAACCGCGTTGGAATGCGCATTAGGGTGAGGAGAAACCTTGTACTACATGCATAACGGATTACCGTCCTGGTGTATAAGGTTTCTCCTCGTACCTCGTCGAAATGACATTTGTTTATTTTCTACTTCGCAAACGCTACCGACCGGGTTTCCCTGATGACGGTTACCTTGATCTGTCCCGGGTAGGTCATTTCGGTCTGAATGCGGTTGGATATGTCCGCGGCCAGCACTTCCGATTGTGCGTCCGATATTTTTTCGCTTTCAACAACCACGCGCAGTTCACGACCGGCCTGTATCGCGAAAGTCTTTTCAACACCAGGATAAGAAAGCGCCAGGTCCTCAAGCTCCTTCAGGCGTTTGATATAGCTCTCCACCACTTCGCGGCGCGCGCCGGGGCGTGCGCCTGAAATAGCGTCGCAGGCCTGGATGATCGGCGACAGCATCGAGGTCATTTCGATCTCGTCGTGGTGCGCGCCAATGGCATTGCACACTTCCGGATGTTCCTTATACTTCTCGGCTAACTGCATGCCCAAAATAGCGTGGGGCAGTTCCGGGTTATCATCAGGCACTTTGCCGATGTCATGCAATAACCCGGCACGTTTGGCCAGTTTTACGTTCAAACCCAGCTCAGCCGCCATGGTAGCGCAGAAATTGGCTACCTCGCGCGAGTGCTGCAGCAGGTTTTGCCCATAAGACGACCTGTAACGCATACGGCCCACCATGCGGATCAATTCGGGGTGCAAGCCGTGTATGCCAAGGTCGATCACGGTGCGCTCACCGATCTCTACGATCTCTTCTTCGATCTGCTTTTTGGTCTTCGCAACCACTTCTTCGATACGTGCCGGGTGGATACGCCCGTCGGTCACCAAGCGATGCATCGCCAAACGGGCTATCTCACGCCTTACCGGATCGAAGCCCGAAAGAATGATAGCTTCAGGCGTATCATCAACAATGATCTCGATCCCTGTTGCTGCTTCCAGCGCGCGGATATTACGCCCTTCACGCCCAATGATACGGCCTTTGATCTCATCATTCTCGATATTGAAGATCGATACCGTATTCTCAATAGCGCTTTCAGTCGCTGTACGCTGGATAGTTTGGATAACGATCTTTTTAGCCTCCTTAGCAGCCGTTAGCTTGGCTTCATCCACAATGTCCTTGATCTGCATCATGGCCTGGGTGCGCGCCTCTTCGCGCAGGTTATCCACCAATTGGTTTTTTGCATCTTCTGCCGAAAGCCCTGCGATCGTTTCCAATTGCTGCACATGCTGTTGCTTCAAATGCTCAACTTCTTCCTGCTTTTTGGCTGTCAGCTCAATCTGTTTTTCCAGATTGCGCCTTGTGTTGTCCAGGTCGGTTTCCTTCCGGTTAACATTCTCAAGGCGCTGGTTGAGCGATTGCTCCTTTTGCTTCATGCTGTTCTCGCGCTGGGCCATAGCGTTGTTCTTGCTATTGATCTCCTGCTCATGCTCAGCCTTCATCTGCAAAAACTTCTCTTTAGCCTCGAGCAGTTTGTTCTTGCGCACTATTTCGGCGTCATTTTCAGCATCTTTCAGTATTTTTTTCACTTTGTTTTGTGCTGCCGCTTCCTGGTCTTTGAAGAGCTTACGCAGCATGAACCGGCCAATGGTTACACCGGCGGGAACACCCACCAGCAGGCCGATTATCAGGTATAAAATCCAACTCATTTCTTTTAGGTATAAAATAAAAAAACCGCAACTAATTTTTAAGTGTCATGTATTGAAAAACCTCAGATCAGGATGATGGGACCAGGCCTCGTTAAATACCAACAAGTAACGATACCTATTCGATCCGCCGATATTGAAGCGTTAAGTTTTTAATAGTGAAACTCAAAATTTAACTGCGGTTAAATCTTAATTTGCTCTGTATGCAAAGAACGTTTTATTACTTCGAGAAAAAATCGGTCAGCATGCCGTCCAACTGATAAACCTTATCCGCGACGTCGGAATCTTCCGCCATCACCTTCTTTTCGGCTTTTAATGAAGATGTTGCGTAATGCAGCACCGCCATCGAAAGCAGGTCCTGTTTATCCCTGACCGCATAATTCTCCTGGTATTCCCGGATGCGATCGTTGATCAGCTTTGCAGCCCTGCGTATTATTTCTTCCTCCTCCATGTTTACCTTTAGCGGGTAAACCCTGTCAGCAATATTTATTTTTATTGAGATTTCTCCCATTCGAGCTATTTCACTTTTGCATTACTTTTTCAGCAATACAATACACTTATCAATTTCCTGCACAAATTCGTTAATTTTTTGCTTTATGTCAAGGGTTTTTTCATTGGTTTCTGAAAACGATTTCGCCACCTTCAAAACCCGCATCTTTTCTTCAAGGTCTTTGGTCTTCTCCTTGCCCGCATTCACCGCAGCCAGCAGCGTCTGGTTCTCCAGCTTCAACAAGTCGTTCTCTTCCTGCAAAGCCGAGCATAGCGCTATCAGGCGTTTTGTTTTTTCGACGACGTTGTTTAGCTGCTCTGCTGTTGAGGCCATGCTTTAGTTGATTGGGTTGATTGAGTTGGATTAAGTTGACTGAGTTGTTCCGGTTAACTTAATCAACCAATCAACCACTTAACCTAATCAACTATTTCCTTATCTCCGCTCCCGCTTCTTTGCCGAAATTATGAATTAATTTTTGCATTATGGCATCTATGGCCTTGTCCGTCAAAGTTTTTTCTTCGTCCTGTAAAGTAAAACTTAAGGCATAGGACTTTTTGCCCGCCGGGAGCCTGTCGCCCTGGTAAACATCGAATACATTGACTTCCTTCAGCAGTTTTCTTTCTGTTTTCAGGGCGATTTGTTTCAACTGGCCGAACGTCACCGATTTATCGATCAGCATCGACAGGTCGCGGCGAACAGCTGGAAATTTGGACACTTCTTTATAAACGATCTTATTCCTGTGAACAGCGTTCAGCACTATATCAAAATTAAAGTCGGCGCAGAAAACTTCCTGGTCCACATCTGTCTTTTTTAGCGCCTCAGCCCCAACCGGGCCAAATTTCACCAACTGTTTGCCATTCAGCATATACTGCAGACCGAAAGCCAGCTTGCTGCAAGTGGCATCCTCAACGGTTATATCTTTAATGTTGAGTTTTTCCAGCAGGCCATCTACAATAGCTTTCAGTTTATAAAACGATGTTTGACCAGGCTTCTGGTTCCACTGTTCGGCTTTGTCCGCACCGGTGATGAAGACTGCGAAACGCTGCGTCTCGTTGTACTTATCGTCCTTCACGCTATAAACCTTACCGAACTCATACAATTTAAGGTCTGATTTTTTGCGATTTTGATTGTAGGCAATGGCCTCCAGGCCCGAGAACACCATGCTTTGGCGCATCACATCCAGGTCGCTGCTCAGCGGATTCAATATTTTGACCGCGCTATCCAGGTTATTGGAATAAGCCGATTTGGTGAGCGAGTTGGATAATATTTCGTTAAACCCGTTTGCCGTCAGCAGGTCGGATATGGCGTTTTGTACATCGTCCTTTTCCGGGCGGACCGAATTGTTTAGCGAAGCGCGTATCTGGGTAGGAATCTCGATATTGTTGTACCCGTAAATACGCAATACCTCCTCGGTCACATCGACATCGCGGGTTACATCCACGCGGTATGGCGGAACTTTGAGCGACAGGCCTTCGGCGTTTTCATTGACGATCTGTATTTCCAGCGCTTTCAGTATGGCTTTGATCTCGTCATGTGAAATAGCCTTGCCGATCAACCGGTCTATGTGCTTGTAGGACACATCGACCTCAAACGGTTTCACGGGATTGGGGTAGATATCCGAAA
>JAFDZL010000373.1 GCA_018266935.1 Bacteroidota bacterium
AATATATCCGCAGCCTTTTCTGGGAGCAATTATTCTATGCATTGGACGAATTACCCGAAGAACAGCGGCAGGTATTCATGTGGCAGGAACTGGACGGCATCCCTTTTAATGAAATAGCCGAACGCACGGGCCAAAATGTGCAAACGCTGGTCTCGAGAAAGCGTTACGCCGTGCTTCACTTGCGCAAACGGCTGAGACAATTGTATGAAGAAGTAAAAGAATACTAAAAGAAATTAAAATGAAAGATTCAGAATTTGGAGAAAGAGCCTATAGATATAGGTCCCACTTCAGGAAGAAAATGATATTTATACCGTTCCTTGTACTGGCCGGTTTAGCTTTGGTAAGCTATATTGTAATGCTTTTGTGGAACGCATTAATGCCGGTTATATTCCATCTCGGCATCATTACCTTTTGGCAGGCGGCGGGGTTGCTTATCTTAGCTAAGATCCTGTTTGGCTTTGGCAAAGGCGGGCACCGCGGCGGGGCGCCGTGGATGCGCCACCGGATGGAACGGTTTAAACACATGAGCCCCGAGGAGCAAGACCGCTTCCGCGAGCAATGGCGCGAACGCTGCGGCAAATGGGACAGGTATCACAGTCATCATGGCTGGGACCAGCCGGCAGATAATGCCGCAAAACCTGCGGAAGAAGCTTCTAAACCCACAGAATAAATTTCACCGGGCTTGTCCAATCCAGGCAATCCCGGTGGTTATTAGACTACAACAACTATCATCATGGAAGTATTAGTTTTTAAGACGAACGTCAGCGATAAAAGAAAAGTAAGCAAGGTAAGCGCCCTGCTCACTTCTGTTCCTTCGATAAAACAATGGAATTTTGACCTTGAAGATTGTGATAAAGTATTGCGTATCGAGTCCTCTGGTCTAAACACCCAATATGTCGAATTGCTTTTACAGAACGCGGGTTTTGACTGCCGTGAGTTGGATTATTGAGGTGAATGAATATGTCGATACTTGTACTGGAATTCTTTAACCTGTTTTGTGCAGGTTTGCTTGCCGGGATCGAGGTTTGTGTTCACTATGCAGTTCACCCATCTTTCATTGTTTTGGACGACAAAGCACAAATACATCTTCGTCAGAACCTGATCCGTAAATTACGCTGGATGGTACCCGGTTTTTTTGTACCGATGACGCTTTCGGGTATTGTTACCGCGATCATTCAATGGCTAATGCCGGGTCACTACTTCAGCCTTGCGGCGATGTTATTTATTGTGATTTGGATAGTGGTCAGAATCGTTGGTACCGTGCCCGTAAATTCAGCGACAATTAATTGGAATCCGGATACACCGCCAAAGGACTGGAAAAAGCAGGTATCGAGAGTTGAGCGATTTCACATTGTTGGCACGGGGGCTGCAATTATGGCATTCGTACTTTTCCTGACAGCCCTTGTACTGAATTTAAGCTGATTGTGCTTTCAGGGGTACCGCTTCATGCTCATCATGATCACCGTGGCACATACCAATAGCATAGCGATGAGGAAAACTATCATGGCGTGATGATTTTAGCGACTGGTTGAAAGACTGACGAAGTTTTTGAAACTTCGTCAGTCTATATGCAGTTGATCAATTAAATGCGTTTTTCAGCTGGATATATTTATTCAGATCTTTGGTTACAAAACCTTTGGCTTTCATTTCTTTTACATACTCTGGAGTAACCCCGGTTGCCTTCAGAGAACTGGCTTCTTCGAGCGATATTTTTTCGAAACCAATGTCTTTAAAGCCCTTTATAAAATTCGGCGTTACGCCCAGCGCTTTCAATGAGGTAAGCTCATTCACCGAAATATCCTTATAGCCAATATCTTCCCAACCTTTTACGTAATCAGGTTTTACTCCGAGTGCTTTTAATGAAGTAAGCTCATTTGCCGGGATATTTTTGTAACCGATCTCATTAAATCCCTTAATAAACTCACCATTAATACCCATGGCTTTGAATGATGACAATTCATTGGCCGAAAGATTCTTGTACCCCATCTCGCTGACCGATTTCACATAATCGGGAGTGATTCCCTGGGCTTTGAACGATTGTATCTCACTAGCCGATAAATTAGGGTAACCCATATCGTTAATTGTCTTAATATAAGCAGGTGTAACGCCTAAAGCCCTGAGCGACGTAAGTTCGCCTGCCGAAAGGTTTTTATACCCAATATCACTCAAGCCCTTGATATATTCGGGGGTGACTCCCACAGCCTTCATGCTGGTGAGTTCGCTCATCGGGATATTGGTATAGCCGGCATTTTTCAGACCGCGGATGTAGGATGAATCGATGTTCATTGCCTTGAATGATGATATATCCTCGGCACGAGGCAAATTTTTGTCTCCGTTGTCATTCTTGTTGTCCTCGTCTTTGCTCAACGGAAGGTTAGCTTTCTTTAAACCTGCTATATATTTCCCGTCAATACCCTGAGCTTTAAAGCTGATGAGCTGGTTAAAGTCGAGATGCTTGTAACCGGCGTTCTGAATTTCCTGTACATATTCCTTTGTGATGCCCAGGGCTTTGCCCGACACCAGTTCTTCGCTGCTCAAATGGCTATATCCCAATTCCTTCCAGAATTTGATATAGTCACCGTCAACTTTAAGCGCGGCCATCGAGATCAGGTCATTCTTGGAAAGATGATTATAGCCCTCATTTTTCAGCATTTCCACATACCCCTTTTTAATGTTGATCACGAAAAAAGCAAACTCATCGTTATCGTCTATCCCGCTAATGCCCTGGCTTTCCAGGTAAGCAACAAACGACTTGTCGGGAGTGAATTTATAATGTCCATAACCCTCGTTCCCGTCAAATTTTCCATTCAGCAACATGGTGCCGGCATCGCGCTTCAGCGTAAAATCGGCCTTTTCCTTGGGCAAAGCCGAAAATTCGCTTACCAGGAAGCTGTCGTTGTCCGACCAGCCATGGTCTTCGTCTTCGCTGCGGAATTCCATTCTCACCTTCTCTCCTTTTATTGTGGCGAACCAAACGCCCTGGCTGCGATCGACATTGATCCTATTAAACGCTTGAACGTGATTTCCTGTCCTTGCCTTCTTTGCCTGGCTGAAAGCTGTTTGGTTCAGCGCACAAGCCAGGCCGACAAAGATCGGCGCCAGTATAAAATATTTCCACATCGTATGGATGTTCGACTTTTTAGCATTCATCATAACAATTCGTTTTTTTAATAATGACTGGTTGTAATTGGTGGTGACACTCAGCGCTAAATGCGGCGCTGAAACTTTCAACAGGCTCATCTGGTAGCTTTCTTTTTCAACCGGGTTGTGGCCTAAAACGGCTTCATCAGTTAAAAACTCCAGGTTATTTTCCAACTCGCCGCGGTAGAGCCATGCAAATGGATTGAACCATTGGAATACACGCACG
>JAFDZL010000374.1 GCA_018266935.1 Bacteroidota bacterium
AAGCCACTCAACGAAGCCTATAAATACAGACCGCTCCGGGTTACACTTCGTGAGCCTTTCTAACCTCCGGCTTCTGACTTCCGACTGCTGACCTCAGATTTCTGATTTCCGACCTCCGACCTCCACCAATCTGTAACATTCTCAATACACGAAGCTTTACGCAACAGATTTCCTAATTTAGTTGCATGAAGCTTATTACGAAACCTATAGCCCTTTGCGGCATACTTGCTGCGGCGCTCGGGACAGGCGCAACACAAGCCCAAACCAAAGATCCGGTTATCGACCAGATCGTTAAGGAAGAAACCGATAATTCGCAGCTGAAACAGCTTGCTGGTGAGTTATTCGACGGCATAGGCCCGCGATTAGTGGGTACGCCGCAGATGCAAAAGGCCGGCGACTGGGCCGTAGCCAAGTACAAGACCTGGGGCATTGACGCGCGCATGGAGAAATGGGGCGACTGGCGCGGCTGGGAACGCGGTATATCGCACATTGATATGATCTCTCCGCGTGTAAAAACGTTGGAAGGCACCCAATTAGCCTGGAGCCCGAGCACCGGTAAGAAAACAGTGACCGCCGAGGTGGTCATCCTGCCCGAAGTGGCCGACAGCAACGCTTTTAAAGCCTGGCTGCCATCGGTTAAGGGTAAATTTGTGATGATCAGCATGAACCAGCCAACGGGCCGATCGGACGAGAACTGGCGGGATTACGGCACGAAGGAAGAGATCGAAAAAAATAAGGATGAGCGTACCAAGGCGGCCGCTGCCTGGCGCGAGCGCATACGTAAAACCGGCTATACCATGGGCGTCGTTTCGGGCACACTGCCCCACGCGTTGGAAGAAGCAGGAGCCGCCGGTATTGTAACCTGCACCTGGTCGGCCGGCTTTGGCGTGGACAAAATATTTGAAGCGAATACCAAAAAAGTGCCGACTGTCGATGTCGGCCTGGAAGATTATACCCTGCTTTTCAGGCTGATCGAATCGGGCGAAAAACCTGTACTCGCCATTCACACCGAATCGAAGGAATTGGGTCCGATGCCCACTTTCAACGTCGTTGGCGAGATCAAGGGCACCGAAAAACCGGATGAATATGTGATACTTTCAGCACACTTTGACTCGTGGGACGGCGGCACGGGCGCTACCGATAACGGCACCGGCACGATAACCATGATGGAGGCTATGCGCATCCTGAAAAAGGTTTATCCTAATCCAAAACGTACCATCCTGGTAGGCGACTGGAGCAGCGAGGAAGAAGGTTTGAACGGCTCGAGAGCATTTGTTGAAGATCACCCCGATATCGTGAAAAATGTGCAGGCCGTATTCAACCAGGATAACGGCACCGGGCGCGTTGTTAATATGTCGGGCCAGGGCTTCCTGAACTCTTACGACTACCTGACCCGCTGGCTGTCACATGTGCCGTCCTATATCCGCGATTCCATAAAAACCACCTTCCCCGGCGCACCAGGCCGCGGCGGATCGGATTTTGCCTCGTTCGTAGCAGCGGGAGCGCCGGCGTTTTCGCTGGGCTCGCTGAGCTGGGATTATGGTGTTTACACCTGGCACACCAACCGCGATACTTATGACAAGATCGTATTCGACGAAGTTGAAAAGAATGCTATCCTGACCGCAATACTGGCCTACGAAGCCAGCGAGGACCCGCAAAAAACATCGAATGAAAAAGCTGTCCTTCCGCCTGACCGCAGAACAGGAGAACCACAAAAATGGCCCGAACCTGTAAAGGCGAACAGACACGGCGGATTTAACTGATATCTAAAGCCTCCTTTTTAAGGGGGGCTTTTTAATTCAGTTCGTTTCGCAGGCTAACACTTGTCAGGACAAAAAAGTAGGGAAAAACAAAGGTAACGATGATGCTGCGGCGGTGAATCATTCGTCATATTCAGGATAGACGCCCTCCGCCATATTGTCCTCCAATTCGCCAGCTTCGGCATCATTCGCACCACGATCATTCTCGATCTCCGCATTGATTGCGGCCATTGCATCCTCGTCAAGCGTTACCGCCTGAGCTTTGTTGATCTCGTTAACGGCAGCGTGCACCAGCATGGCTAAATTGGCCCATTCCTCGGGAGGAACATTTGTTGCCATACGCCGCAACTCGAACACTATGGCGCTTTTTGGCTTTTGTGCCTCACCCCGCGTATTGGTTTTCGCGACTTTATCTTTTACCGCTAAAGCCCCCATTCCGCGGCCCTTCTGCATGTGCGGCAACCGGGATAATTTGTCGGGTTCACGCACCAAAAGGTCATTGAAAGATGCTATCCATTCCCTGATCGTCGGTGCGCTGTCTCTTTGCAGTACGTTTTCTTCGTCGCGGTAACCTTCGGGGTAAATCCGGTCATCCGGCCCCATTCTTATTTTCGCGAGGTTCACCAGCTTTTCCGGCGTGAATAGCTCAACGAACAGCCTGTTTTCGGCCACGCTCATCATCCCGAATATTTGCCTGAAATTCGTCCTCGACATCATCGGATGGGCCATTTTGGGGTAGTTGCCTTCTCTCGCAAGGTCGGCGGCATAAGCGTCCGCACCTTGTAGATAATGAATGACCAGCGCTACAAAATTTTTTAAGCCGCGATACTCGGCCAATGCTTCAAGTTCTTTCGAATCCTTTTTGATCTTGGTCGCAAGTGTCCGTTTTATAACTTCCTGGCTTTTATGCAGTGCCGGCTGGGCATGGCCATAATTGCCAAACCCACCTAGTTTCTGCCCCTTTTCATTATTTGCCGACAACACCTGCATTAAGCGAATAACGCTGTCAAGAGGAATTCCTACGCTTGCCTGGGGGCTGGCATTCACATTAGGCTCATTTGAAGGATGTTCAAAGTTTCCCATATAAACTTGTTCGTCTTCCCCTCTGTTGCTATCATATGTGCCCGTCCCGAACGCGTTGGCGATGGCGGATAAAAGAGACGGTTGCTGCTCCTCGTCCCAGTGCTGGTAGATCAGGTTAGCGAATTGAGCCATCATTTGAACCGCCTTGACCAATCCTGTCAATCCTCCCGCGTCCTCTTCAAAGGGCGCTGTGACAAATTCTACCTGCCCGTCATCTGATTCTATATGAAAGCCGGGAGCACTGAATATTTTATCGCCGTACGGTAATTTAGTTTTTACCGGTGGCGCCGCATTTTCTTCGTCAGATTCTTCGCCCTGGCGCCAAACATCGGTCGCTGTTTGAAATTCAAGGCCAACTTTACGCTGTACCGGCCCTGAGGCGGATGCCATTTGTTTTTCCGCCGCAAAAGGCGTTACAAACGGTAACAAATCAGCTTTTGACCCCATGACATCGGCTTCAGTTTCCAAAACAGGATCGTCATTAATGGGTCGGCTGCCGGCCTGGTTTGTCGCCTGAACTCTTCCTTGTTTTTGCTGAACAACATGCCAGGCCTCATGAGGCAGATGCTTTTCCTGACCTGGCGCGACATGAATATTGCTGCCTTGTGCATAAGCAAATGCTTTAAGCTGGTTCGGCTTGTCCGAATTATAATGAACCCTGACATCGTCCATTGAAAAGCCCGATATATGTTCGATGCCCGATTTTAAATTATCCGGCAGCCCGGTGCTATTCAATTGTTTTGGTACCGGCTGGAAGTGGGAAAGTGGTTGCCTGACGTCATCTGCCACAGAAACCGCTGCGGCTTGTTCATGATTTTGCTGATCCGGCATTTTTAAATCGCCCTGGCCGGTCGTTTTTAAAAGGGTCGGTTTTTGTTCGCCGCCCTGTTGCGGTTTTAAAAACGGCACAGCCGGAAGGCTTTGGCCGCCCGGAGAGACACTGTTGCCATTCGAGTTGGCAGGACTGCTCTTAGTTTTGCTGACAGTACCGGGTATCA
>JAFDZL010000375.1 GCA_018266935.1 Bacteroidota bacterium
CAGACTGGGCAGCAGTATGACTGACGAGATGAAGTCGAAATATATCAAGTCCGAACTCGGTGAGGACTATATTTACTACCAGCAGGTAAAAAATCTCAGCAAAATGATGCGCACACCGCAGATGCGCATGCCGTACGATATTTCGATCCATTAAAAGTTCATGGTTGATGGTTCATAGTTCATGGCTGTTCCCGTGATATGAAATAAATATGCCTTCAATTGGGGCGAATGATATTTTACTATGAACTATGAACCATGAATCATTACCTATGAACTATTTTGTACTTTTACGGGCTTGATACATGGAAAATAAACCCATTGCCCGCACCCTAAGGCTTCTTGGCCAGTTGATGGAATTGCACGACGAAAATCCTTTCAAGATAAAGTCGCTGGCCAATGCTGCTTTTAAGGTGGATAAATTGCCTTTCCAGATCGCTAAAAAAAGTGCTGAGGAAATGGAAAAGATCGATGGCATTGGCAAAAGCACCGCCACTAAGATCGCCGAGTTGCTGGAAACCGGGCATATCACCGAAATGCAATCGCTTTTGGACAAAACGCCGGAAGGCGTAGTGGAAATGCTGGGTATCAAAGGTATCGGCCCTAAAAAGGTGGCTACCATCTGGCACGATATGGGCATCGAGACGGTGGGCGAACTGTACTATGCCTGCAACGAAAACCGCCTGATCGAGGCCAAAGGCTTCGGCCTGAAAACGCAGGACGAGATCGCAAAAGTGATCGAATTCCGCATGGCCAGCAACGGCAAGTTCCTGTACGCGCAGGTGGAACAGGAAGCCAATGAGCTTTTCCAAAAGATCAAGAATATCGTCCCCGATGCCTTACTTAGCTTTACAGGCGAGTATCGCCGCCGATGCGAGATCATCACCGAACTTACTTTTTTGGCCGGCACCGAATTCCAGGATGCAGATATTGCTATCCTCTCTAACGCCGGCCTTTTAAATGACCAGGCCGTAGAGGGGCAGCATATCAAAGGCGAAACCGCGAATGGATTACCGGTCAACATAGAGATTACCTCGCTGAACTTGTTTTACAGCAGACTTTTTCGCAGAACAGGCAGTCCTGAACATGTGCAGGCGGTAACAGCACGTATCGTCGGCAGTATCGACCACACCGAGAACGAGGAAGTGATCTACAAAAAAGCCGGCCTTGATTGGATGCCGCCTGAATTGCGCGAAGGCGATGCGTTTATTGCCAAGGCCGCGAGCAATTCGCTGCCGCACCTGGTCACTTACCAGGACCTGAAAGGCACGTTGCACAACCACAGCACCTGGAGCGACGGCGTACATACACTGGAGGAAATGGCATTGTATTGTCGTGACGAGTTGAAAATGCAATACCTGGGCATGTGCGACCATAGCCAAAGCGCGTTTTACGCCAAGGGTTTGAGCATTGAACGGGTTTTTCAGCAGCACGAGGAAATAGACCACCTGAATAAAAAGCTGGGGGGCTTCCATATTTTCAAGGGGATCGAATCGGATATATTAAATGACGGCTCGCTGGATTACCCTGAAGAAGTATTAAAACGTTTTGATTTCATAGTGGCTTCAGTACACTCCAAC
>JAFDZL010000376.1 GCA_018266935.1 Bacteroidota bacterium
ATCATCATCGCGCGGGAACCTGATCCGCTTAATGGTTTCAAATAGGCGACCGGCATGGCGTCCACAAAACGGGTATCAAGGCCCGCTTTGCTAACCGCCCACCGTAACCCATCATTCATATAACCCAAAGCGCCGCAACTTTTGAATACGGCGATACCAACCAGCATACCCACTAGGTAAGGAATGATCTTAACGCAGGTCTCGAAACCCGATTTAGCGCCGTCAATAAAGGCTTCGAAAACGTTGATTTTCTTGATAAGACCGCCGGCGATGAAAGCTACCGGTATGGCGATAAGCAAAAGGTTGCTTGCCACTTTGGAGACGGTGCTGATCTGCTCTTTCGTAAGATAATGCGTCATACCCCACACCATCACGGTGATCAGCAGTGTGATACCGCCGAGCCAGGCTATGATCACCCCATCGAAAAGTTTGATTTTTTGTTTGATAGCCACTGCAATCATCCCAACGACTGCTGCCGCGTAAGTAGCGATAACGCATGGGATAAAGATATCCGTGGGGTCTTTGGCGTGCAGTATAGCCCTTTGCGCGATAATAGTAACGGGAAGCAATTGCATCCCTGATGTTAGCAGCACCAGGAACATGATCTGCGCGTTTGAAGCTTCTTCCTTGTCCGGGTTTACTTCCTGCATGCTATCCATCGCTTTTAGTCCAAGTGGAGTGGCTGCATTTAACAGGCCAAGCAGGTTGGCCGAAAAGCTCATTAGAATATTGCCGTGGGCAGGGTGGTCAGCAGGTATCCCGGGGAAAATTCTTCTGAAAAAGGGCCCAACTATGCGTGAAAGAAACCTTATGGCGCCTGCTTTTTCACCAACGTTCATAATGCCCAGCCATAAGGTCATAGCGCCTGCGAGGGGCAGCGCAATGTCCATCACCGCTGATTGTGACGAACTGAAAAGGCTGTCAACGATGACTTTAAAGGCCTCCGTATCCCCCAGGAAGACCAGCTTCACCAGCGCGATAATAAACGCGATAATGAAAAATGCTATCCAAATGTAATTAAGCGCCATTGTGGGTGTTCGATCTTTGAAGGTAGTACAAAACATCGCTATCTTTAAGTCAAACTTTTCCATATCATGGCTTCTTTTGTTGATAACCTCACACCTCATGTAGATCAGTTTTTACAACACATTAGTAATAAGCCTGTTGATTGGGAGAGCAGACCTGCGCCCGGAAAGTGGTCGAACAAGGAAATCATGGGCCATTTGTGTGATAGCGCCATGATTAACTTGCAGCGTTTCATCCGTTGCACCTATGAAGAAAAATTCAAACTGGTGTATGAACAGGATGCATGGGTAACTGCACAACATTACCAGGAGATGAATGTAGAAAGCCTGCTCGAACTTTGGCGGCTGCTGAATTCGCAGATCGCGAGGGTGCTTAGCAATTATCCGGATGACAGGTGGCAAACGGAATGTGATACGAACAAAAGACAAGCGGGCCTGCATACTGTTGAATGGCTGGCCGCTGATTATGTTGCCCATTTGGAACACCACCTTAACCAAATTACGATATGAATCCATTAACCGAAACCTGGCAGATACATAATCGCATTAATATTTACCTGCTGGAAGCTATACCTGAAGATAACCTGAATGACGTGAGCGCATCCAAAGGTCGGAATGTGGGCGAGCAGTTCGCGCATATCAACAATGTACGGCTGATGTGGCTTAAGGTAGCCAACCCGGCGCTATTGGAGGGCTTACCTAAGATCGAAAAGGAGAATATAACCAAGCAAAGCCTGATTGAAGCATTGAATTTAAGTGCGAATGCTATAGAAACTTTGATCGAAAATGCGGCTGATGGCAGGATCAAAGGCTTCAAACCACATGCTACGGCGTTCCTTGGATATTTGATCTCGCATGAGTCGCATCATCGCGGACAGATCATGCTGGCGCTGAAACAATCGGGCCACCCGGTGGTTCAGAAAGTACAGTATGGCTTATGGGAATGGGGGACCCGATAATGCAAACCGCAGGATATTCCGGTACACCGCTGGCTAAGAAGCTTGGGATCAAGGATGGTTTTCATATCAGCCTGATCAATACTCCGGAATATTATCTCGACCTGTTTACCGACCTGCCACCCAACCTGTATTTTGAAAGCGACAGAGCCGGGGTAGATTTTATTCATTTCTTCACAAAAAGTAAAGTGGAATACGAAAGCCTGCTTCCGTCACTCAAAGATCAGATTAAACCCGATGGAATAATATGGGTCTCCTGGCCCAAGAAAGCCTCCAAAGTTGCTACGGATATTACCGAGGACATTATCCGCAACTATGCTTTGAAAATTGGTCTCGTTGATATCAAAGTCTGCGCGGTTGACGAGATTTGGTCAGGCCTGAAGCTTGTTATTCCTGTTAAGGAAAGATGAATTTGAAAATTTAACAATTTGAAGATTTGAAAATTGATTAGATGCCTCCCATTTTCAAATTTTCAAATCATCAAATTGATCAATCGTAAGCCATTATCTGTTTATCCGGCACCACATGGATATCATACTCCCGTTTCAACGGATCATAGGGCGATGTGTCTGTAACCGTAATATAAATCGTGCCGAGGTCTTTCACCACATAGGTTTGCACATCAGGCGTCATCGCGTCTTTGGTGATATATTGTGTTATAGAATTGTGAATGAGGTCATATTGAGACAGTACATTGGTCTCGATCTCTATCAGCAGTCGCTTGCCATCCTGCCCCACGTTAATGTCAACATGAGAATCGCCTGATTCAGAGCTATATACCCGGTTGTTGTTCTTGGTATTCTCCACCTTGACCTGATAACCTTTGGCCATCATAAACGTATCAGTCCTGGGCAGGCTATTTGTTACGATATACTTAAGATCACCATAAGATAACAGGTTTTTCTGCGCGAAAGAAAATGTGCCAGGGAGCAGGAGCAGGATAAATAAGGTTAGTTTTTTCATCGGGGTAAATTTAATGTTTTATTTATACAAGGTCAGATTTACCTGGGAAACGCTATTCAATTGGTAAAAATTATAACTTTGACACCGCAATGCAAACAATAAAATTAGCCCGCGTACACGGTGATTTTGGTTTTGAAGCCACCGACGAGAGAGGTCATACGATTAAGATGGATAGCAGCCCCGAAAGCGGCGGTCAGGATTACGGAGTTCGCCCGATGCAAACCTTATTAATGGCGTTAGCGGGGTGCTCTGCTATTGATGTGATCAGCATCCTGAAGAAACAGCGCCAGGAAGTGGTCGATTACAAAATGACCGTTAGCGGCGAGCGCGAACAGGGAAAAGAACCGTCGTTGTGGAAGTTTGTTAACGTCGAGTTTCACTTTTATGGCGACATCGATCCTGATAAAGCAGCCCGCGCGGTTGATCTGTCGATCAATAAATATTGTTCGGTTGCTGCCACGCTAATGAAAGCCGGTGCCGAAATAAAAACGCAAGTATTCGTTTATCCCGCCAAATAAATTTATCTCTTACAGTCACATTATACCATGTCTAAAAAGTTAGATCCTGTCACCCAGGCCATTCGTATTCAAACACCGCAGTCGTCACAACACGAACATTCTACGCCGCTGTACATTACCAGCAGCTTCACGTTTGATGAAGCGGAAGAGATGCGGGCCGCCTTTGCAGATGAAAATCAGGCCAACATTTACAGCCGCTTCAGCAATCCCAACGTTGATGAATTTGTTGCGAAGATGTGTGTGCTTGAGGGCGCCGAGGCAGGATTTGCCACTTCGACAGGGATGAGTGCGATATTCGGGTCTATGTTCGCTTTATTGAAACAAGGCGACCACCTGATCTGCTGCAGCTCGGTTTTCGGCAGTACTTTTACCATGGTAACTAAATACCTGGTTCGTTATGGAATTACTTCGACATTGGTGCCGGCGGGAGATCATGCTGCCTGGGAAGGGGCCGTTCAGCCCAATACAAAAATGGTTTACCTGGAGACACCGACCAATCCGCAACTGGAGGTGATCGACCTGGAGTGGGCGGGCAAATTCTCGAAGAAATACAACCTGATATTAAATGTTGACAATTGCTTTGCAACGCCGTTGCTGCAAAGGCCGATAGATTTTGGCGCCGACCTGGTTGTTCATTCTGCCACCAAGTGGATAGACGGGCAGGGAAGGGTACTCGGAGGTGTCATTGTCGGCCGCGCTGACCTGATCAAAGATATATATTTATTCTGTCGCAATACCGGGCCGTCGATGTCTCCTTTTAATGCCTGGATATTAAGTAAAAGCCTTGAGACGCTGGACGTGCGTATGCAACGTCATTGCGAAAACGCGCTGAGACTCTGCGAAACACTGCAAGGAAATCCGCACCTGGCCTGGGTTAAGTATCCGCTTTTGCCCGACCATCCGCAATATGATATTGCTAAAAAGCAGATGAAGCTTGGCGGCGGTGTTTTTTGTATGGAGCTGAAAGGCGGTGTCGAAGCGGGCCGCAAATTTCTCGATGCGCTTGAGATGCTGTCGGTTACGGCCAACCTGGGCGATACGCGGAGCATTGCGTCCCACCCGGCAAGTACTACGCATTCAAAACTAACTGAAGCTGAAAGGCTGTCGGTTGGTATCACGCCGGGTCTGATACGTATTTCAGCCGGCCTGGAGAAATTCGATGATATATTGGCCGATATAGAGCATGCCCTGGTGAAAAGTGCGATATAAATAAAAATTGTGAACGGGGATTGACCTGTTTGGCATGATTTTTACTGAAAATTACGATGTTTGCTTAATCTTAAGGCAAGCCTGTCACAATTATGGAATATCGTCTATCCCGATTCTTTTTTTTATTTATTGGCATTTTTGTAAGCGGAAAACTTGCTGCGCAAAATTCCGATACGGCCCGTCATCAAAAAGTCTATACCAGCAACAGCTCATTCCGTACCTGGTCCATTGGCGTGTCTGGCGGTATTTCTACGACATACACACTTATCGGCTATAATTCGCGGCAGGATTTTACGTCGCCGAATATGCAACTGGGGTATGCGATTTATTTGAAAGACCAACTGACCAATTCATTTGGATTGCAGGCTGATCTGATGGCGGGCAAATTACAAGGCAATCATGCTTACCAGCTAAATTCAAGGAATGTGCCTGTTTATTCGGAGTTCGACACGAAATTGAATTGGTCGACAAGTTTGAGCGGCAATTTTACCATTGCGCATTGGGGTGTGCTGTGGCCGTATATAACTGCAGGTGGAGGTATTGTGAGTTATTCGCCCGTGCTGCATTCGTATAATAAGAACGATATCTTACCCGACCAAGGTACTTTGAGCAGTTTTTTCGTGCCAATAGGTCTTGGAATTAAGATAAATTTAATAAGTAACATCAATCTTGATATCGGCTACCAGGTGAGTTTCGTGATGGCCGACAATTTAGACGGTTACAAATACGGTCCGACGAACGACAGATTCTCCTATACGCACATTGGGCTCGAATTTGCCCTCGGAGAAAGATCAAAGAAGCAGTTAGCAAGCCAACTGGTAACCATACCTGTTCAGAACAGAATTCTTGTCCATGATCAGACGTTAATCGATACGTTACAGGAACAGCAAACCCAGCTCGCTGCCGAAAAAGCTAAAAATATACAGCTAAAAAACGATTTAGATGCGGCTAATGCCAGCCTTGCCAGGCTCACCGCCGACAGCGATGGAGATGGAATTCCAGATGTTTACGACAAATGTCCTAATACTCCTCCAAATACAAAAGTCGATGCTTTGGGATGTCCGGTCAATACTTCGGCAATAACCGCCGAAATGAAAGCTGAGGTTACTGACGAAGACAAAAGAATACTATCAGTCGCTGCTTCGAGTGTTGAGTTTTATTCGGGTACCGAGATCATTAGCGGCAGGTCTTTTCCAAATCTAAATGCGATTGTGCGGTTATTGCAGGACAAAAAATTCTTATTAAAGGTTGATGTTTATGCTGATAGGAATGTGAGCTCTGATAATGATTTTAGGCTGGCGCAATTGCGCGCTGAGGCCGTAAAAAACTATCTCGTAAATCACGGCGCTGACGCGTCAAAGATCGAAACGGAAGGCCATAGGGATTTTCCGCCCGACACATCACCATTGAAAAGGCGCAGAATGGCAAATATCGGCCAGGTTGAATTCACAATCGTGCCATAAATTACAAAGCCATCCGCGTTGCGGATGGCTTTCTTTTAGTCGTTGCTGAAAAAGTTTTGCAGAGCTCCGAAATAATATTCATCCCAGCCGGATGCAAAATCGTCGTATTCCTTGTTGGGAATATTGGTATGTCTTAGTTCGACTGATGTAGTATTGTTCTTGCCAGGATGAAGCTTTATTGTGACGATCGAATTGTCACTTTCGCCTTCAAAATACCATTGCTGAACGATCTTTTTATCCGGTTCAAACGCTAGGTTTCGCCCGCAAATGCTGCCACCCCAAAGCGAAAATTCACTACCTGGCTCAGTGCTCATTTCTGCTTCTTCACCGGTCCATAACTCCAATGTCAGCGGATTGGTAAGCGCCAGATAAACCTCATCAGGCGTGGCCGGCAACGTATAATATTTCTTAAAATCCTTCAAATGCAAATTATTTATTTACCGGACCGATGGGCAATACCGTTTTGCCATATACCTCGTTTAATACATTAGCTATACCTGCATAAATTGCTGATAATCCGCAAATTATTCCTTCGTATCCGGCGAAATGCTTGATAGAATCATTGCCTGTGGCGTCGCCGACTGCCAAAAGGATGAAAAGTATGGTCAGCGTTCCGAACACGACCTGCAGCGCTTTGTTCAATCTTAAAGTCCCGAAGAACAGGCAGAAGGTGAATAGCCCCCACACAGACAGATAGGCAACCACGCCCTTTTCCGATGCCGCGTCTATCCATCCCCATTTTCCCATCAGGATAAGTGCGGCGAATGAGAGCCAGAAAAAGCCATAAGAGGTAAATGCCGTAAGCCCAAAAGTGTTGTTCTTTTTCGCTTCAATAATACCGGCTATAACCTGTGCCAGGCCACCGTAAAAAATACCCATGCCCAGTATCATCGAGTTTAGCTCGTAGAAGCCGGCGTTGTGAAAATTGAGCAATACCGTGGTCATACCGAAGGCGCACAGGCCCAGTGGTGCGGGATTAGCCGTTCCGTCTTTTGCCGGAACAGGTGTTGTTGGAATCATGATCTTAGTGGTTTAATTGGTTTATAATGCAATATATGAAAATGATTACACTGATTTGCAAAGAATGATTTCACCGATTATGAAACTGAAGGCAATGTTTTGCCATTCGCCTTTATCCTTTTACCTTTATGGATATGCAAAAATTAGTACTGATACGTCACGGTGAGAGCACCTGGAATCTCGAAAATCGTTTTACGGGATGGACCGATGTGGACCTTTCAGAGAACGGCTACAATCAGGCTCATAATGCTGGGCGGCTACTGAAGAAATACGGTTACACGTTCGATACAAGCTTTACATCAGTGCTCAAAAGAGCTATTAAAACGCTTAATATTGTTTTAGAGGAAATCGATCAGCTCTGGCTGCCTGTCGAAAAATCGTGGCGGCTCAACGAACGTTTCTATGGCGCTTTACAGGGATTGGATAAAACGGAAACAGCTGCAGAGTATGGCGAAGAACAAGTGCATAAATGGCGCCGCGATCCGCATGAACACCCGCCTGCGATTACTAAAGATGACGATCGCTACCCGGGCAAAGACACGCGTTACAAACAACTCACTGAGCATGAATTACCTTTGACAGAAAATCTTATTGAAACGATGGACAGGGTATTGCCTTTCTGGCAGGAAAATATAGTTCCTGAGATTAAATCCGGTAAAAAGGTATTCATATCAGCGCATGGCAACAGCTTGCGGGCTCTTGTACAGTATATCGACCACCTGACCGATGAACAAGTGAGCATGCTCGAAATACCAACGGGTGTCCCGCTAGTGTATGAACTGGATGATGATTTGAACGGGATAAAACATTATTACTTGGAGTAATCCCGCAAATCCGAAATTGAACATTCGAAATTCGAAATCAGAATTACCCTTCTTTATCATAAAGCACCCCAGCTTTCTCAGCCGAAGTCTTAATGCCTTTGATCATAGCAGAACTAAACCCGTTATGCTCCATTTCATTTAATCCGGCAATGGTGCAGCCTTTAGGTGAAGTCACTTTGTCGATCTCCTGCTCGGGGTGAGACGACAATTGTAAAAGCAGATCAGCAGCACCTTTAGCTGTCTGCGCTGCCATTTTAAGAGCATCGTGCGCATGGAAACCAATTTCGGTACCGCCTTGTGAAGCTGCGCGGATCGAACGCAGGAAGAAAGCTATCCCGCAGGCGCAAAGCGCAGTGGCCGAGGTCATCAGTTCCTCGTTGATCTGGATGCTGACACCGACAGTATCAAATAATGATTTAACAAGGTCAATGTTCTCAGTCGAAGCATTGTCGGTGGCAATGCAGGTCATGGACTGGCCGATTGCGATCGCTGTATTTGGCATGGCGCGAACTACCTGTACTTCCATGCCCAATTGCCCGCGAATATCCAGGCAGGTTACTCCCGAAACCACCGAAATAAGCAGATGTTTTTGTTCCCATATAGCGGGCTTGATCTCATGCAATAATTTGTTCAATTGCTGAGGTAGTACTGCTAAAACCACTATATCAGCTTTCTTCACTGCCTCAGAATTGTCAGCCGTTACGTTGTATCCATTATCTGCCAGGGTTGTAAGCGCCTTAACGTTCCGTCGCGTAAGCGTGATTTGTTCAGGAGCACAGATGCCGGCTTTAACCAGTCCTTTCGCTAACGATAAACCGATATTTCCGCTGCCTAAAATCGCTATATGTTGTTTGATACTCATGTCTTATTTACTTAAACGTGTGCCAAATGGTTGTTTACTTTGCAGTTGCCCCAGGTCATCGGACCGTCCTATAATGACAGCTTTAACACCGCAATTGATCGCTGTAAAGGCATTGTCCAGTTTTGGCAGCATGCCGCTGTGGATAACCTGTTGTTCTCTCAGCTGCTCATATTTTTTTGGGTCAATTTCCCTGATCACAGATTCTTCGTCATTGATATCGTGTAACACGCCCTTCTTCTCAAAGCAATAGATCAGCGTGGTTTCATAAAGCGATGACAGCGCGACAGCCAGTGCCGAAGCTATAGTATCGGCATTGGTATTCAACAATTGTCCGTCACCATCATGCGTAATGGCACAAAATACAGGTGTAAAGCCCGCTTCCATCAACCGGCTTATGTTTCCGGGATCGATCGATTTGTCGTCAATATCGCCCACGTAACCATAATCGATCGCCTTTACCGCGCGCCTATTCGTTCTGATGAAGTTCCCGTCGGCCCCGGTAAGGCCGATGGCGTTTGTGCCGAATTTCTGCAATTGCGCGACAATATTCTTATTGATCAGCCCGCCATAAACCATGGTCACAACCCGTAGCGTATCGATATCCGTGATCCTGCGTCCATCGATCAATTTAGGTTCGATGCCCAACTCTTCCTGCAGTTGCGTAGCCACTTTTCCACCGCCATGAACTAATATTTTGTAACCTTCAAGCGCGGTAAAATCCTTCAGGAAATGGTGAAGGCTTTCCGAATTATCGATCACATTCCCGCCGATCTTGATGATATGTAATTGCTGTTTAGTCATAACAAGTCCCTCTCTTTTGGAGAGGGATTTAGGGTGAGGCTTTAAAGCAGATAAAAATACACTAAATCAGTCGTATTTATTTAAAACATATAAAATGTCTTTCAGCTTATATTATAGGCGGGTTTATTATTTAATTTGCAGGTACAAACCTAACGTGTATGGATGAACAAAAAACAGCACGCAGACCTAAGGTGGTAATTATCGGTGGTGGCTTCGCCGGTATCAATCTGGCCAAAAAGCTTAAAGATAAACCTGTCGATGTACTATTACTCGACAAGCATAATTATCACACTTTCCAGCCGCTGCTGTACCAGGTAGCAATGGGCTACATCGAAGCCGACTCAATTGCCTTCCCGTTACGCCGCATATTCGCAAAGCAAGCCAACTTCACTTTCAACCTGGCTGAAGTTCAAAAAATTAATACAGATAGAAACACGCTTTCGACGAGCATTGGGGAGATAGCTTATGATTACCTAGTCATTGCTACCGGAGCCGATACCAATTTCTTTGGCAATAAGCAGATAGAACATTTTGCCATGCCGATGAAAAATGTCGGCGAGGCGCTAAATATCCGCAGTTTTATGCTGCAGAACCTTGAACGGGCTGTCATTGAAAGCGACCCCGCCGAGCGCGATGCTTTGTTAACCTTTGTTGTCGTAGGCGGCGGCCCTACAGGAGTTGAACTTTCCGGTGCACTGGCAGAAATACGTAACCATATACTTGCGGAGGATTACGCTACACTGGATAAAGAAGAGATGAAGATATTCCTGGTGGAAGGCAAGCCGGTGGTATTAGGCGCTATGTCGTCAAATGCGTCTGAAAGCGCAAAAAAGGAGCTATTGAAAATGGGAGTGACTATTTACAATAGCGTCCATGTTACTGAATTTGATGGTAATGAGGTTAAAATAAGTGATGGAACGATCATTAAAACGCACAATGTCTTTTGGGCCGCAGGGGTGATGGGCTTGCACCCCGAAGGCTTGCAATCAACTTCAGTTACCAGAGGTAACCGGATCCAAACTGATAAGATCAGCAGAGTGGTGGGATACCAGAATGTCTTTGCTATTGGTGACGTTTCGGCAATGATAATCGAGCAATATCCCAACGGCTTGCCTGGCATGGCCCAACCTGCCATACAAACCGGCAGGCATCTGGCCAAGAATATTATGCACCTGGTTAACAATGAACCGACCGAACCGTTCAAATATTTTGATAAAGGCTCACTGGCGACCATCGGTCAAAACCAGGCGGTAGCGGATATTGGCAAATTGCATTTTCATGGGTTTATCGCCTGGATAATGTGGATGTTCGTACACCTGACGTCACTGGTAGGATTTACCAATAAATTGAGCGTGCTGGCTAACTGGATGCTGAAATACCTTACCCGAAACACCGATGACCGCCTGATCGTGCGTTTCTTCGACACAAAAACACGAATGGCGGACCCGGAGACGAGATGATTGTTAGTCCGAAAGTCCGCATAAGTCCGGAAGTCCGAAAGAAGTAATTAGGGTTTTAGCTGCTTCATGTATTCGGCAATATCACGAACATTGGTATCATCACTTTTTTCCAGTGAGTGAATGATATTATCTATTTCTTTATCCGTCCGGTTCTGGCTTAGTTTCTTTTTTGCTTGCAGGTCTGTTACTTCGATTTCGAAAGCGACGATGCCGTTCATCATTCTGTCCTTATATTCATCGGGCAGCCCTTGCCACTGCTGAAAATATGCCGCTTCAAATGTTTCGATGGTATGCTTTAATAATTCTGCTTTCTCTGCCGCGCTTTCTAAGATACGGGCCTTTCCGTAAGCATGTACGGCGATATAGTTCCAGGTAGGTACTACCTTTTCGGTTTCGTAATTGGATGGTGAAATATAAGCGTGTGGTTCGGTAAAGATCACCAGTGATTGCTTATCAAATATTTCTTTCGCCTGTGGGTTCGCTTTGGCAAAGTGTGAATACAAAAACAACTTGTCATTTTCTTCCTTAACCAGGAAGGGCAGGTGAGTGGCAACCGGCTTATCATCTATCATAGTAACAATAGTTGCAAAGCTGTACCGCTGCATGAAAGCAATGATCTCTTGTCTGTCCGTAAAACTGTTAAAGGAAGGGACGTACATAGTTTACTTAATTACGTCGTCTAAGTTAGATCAAGTCAGTTCAGTTTTGAACACGGTATCCAATTTTTACCTGTATCTAACATTATCAGCCCCTAAATGTGGAATTCGATGTTGATATATTAAAGGGATTCCAACATCCTCTTTAACACCGCCTGCGCTGCCCAAACGCGGTTACCGGCTTCGTGAACAACAACAGAATTAGATCCGTCCAGTATTTCATCTGATAATTCGACATTCCGGCGTACGGGAAGACAATGCATCACTTTGGCATTATCGGTGATTTTCAGCTTCTCATTAGTTAGCATCCAGTCTTCGTGCCCGACTGTAACTTTGCCATAGGGCTCATACGCCGACCAGTTTTTTACATAGATAAAGTCAGCATCTTTTAGCGCTTCTTCCTGGTTGTGCGTGATATGAGCGCCTTTGGTAAAACCGTTACTAAGTTCATATCCTTCAGGCTGGGCGATTGTAAAATCCACGTCGGCTTTGCACATCCATTCCGCAAACGAGTTGGGTACCGCTTGCGGCAATGCCTTGACATGCGGCGCCCAGGTCAACACAACATTGGGCCTTGCTTTAGTTTTCAACTCCTCGATAGTAACCAGGTCGGCTAAACTTTGCAAGGGGTGACGGGTGGCCGATTCGAGGCTTACTACCGGCACGCCACAGTACTTGACGAATTTATTGAATATATCTTCGCTGTAGTCCAGTTCGCGGTCCTTCAGGCCCGGGAATGAACGGACGCCGATAATATCCGCATATTCACCCATTACCGCTGCTGCTTCACGAATATGTTCGACTGTGGCGCCGTTCATAACAGCGCCATCTTGCAACTCCAGCGCCCAGCCCTCTTTATCCATGTTCAGTACCATTACATTCATACCCAGGTTCATGGCTGCCTTTTGGGTGCTCATGCGCGTGCGCAGGCTCGGATTAAGGAAGATCAGGGCGATGGTCTTGTTCTTGCCCAGGTGCTGGTACGAATAAGGGTTACGTTTCAGTTCCAATGCTTCTTTTGCAAGCGCATTGATATCATTTACGTCGTGAACTGAGGAAAAAAGTTTCATTATTGTGTTACGGTCGAATGATTCAAAACAGTACTAAACGCTTCCAGGAACCTGTCGGCATGTGCTTTAGTCAGATTCAGGGCCGGCAGCAGCCTGATTACATTTGGTTTAGCCTCACCGGTAAATATGTGATGTTTTTGCAGTAATTCCTTACGTGCATGAGCCAATTCCTCAGGAAGATCGATACCGATCATCAAACCCCGGCCACGAACTTCCTTTACCTGCTCAAACTTTTTCAGTTCTCCGATCAGGTAACTGCCAACTTCACCCGCATTTTGGATCAGGTTTTCCTGTTCGATGGTTTCCAGGACAGCCAACCCTGCTGCGCAAGCCAAATGGTTGCCACCGAAGGTAGTGCCTAACATCCCGTATGACGGCTGGATTTTAGGTGATATGATAATACCACCAATCGGGAAGCCATTGCCCATGCCTTTTGCCATGCTGTAAATATCAGCTTTTACGCCGGCGAAGTCATGCGAGAAGAACTTTCCCGTCCGTCCGTATCCGCATTGGACAGAGTCTGCGATAAATACGGCATTGTGTGCATCGCACAATGACCTGATCTTTCGCAAAAAGCTTTCCGATGCAACGTTGATACCTCCAACACCCTGAATTCCCTCGATGATCACCGATGATATATCATTGCCTTCAAAAGCCTGTTCCAGGGCAACTTCGTCATTCCAGGGCAGAAAGATGATATTATCTGTCGCGTTTACCGGTGCAACGATCTTCGGGTTATCTGTGGCAGCCACTGCCAACGACGTTCTCCCGTGGAAAGACTTGCGAAATGCGATCACTTTCTTTTTGCCTTTATGAAACGAAGCCAGTTTCAACGCATTTTCGTTAGCTTCAGCGCCTGAGTTGCACAAAAACAACTGGTAATCTTCTTTACCTGAAACATGGCCCAGTTTTTCGGCAAGTTCCGTCTGCAGCGGTATTTCAACAGAATTTGAGTAAAAGCCTATTCGGTGCAGCTGGTCTTCCAATCGTTTTACGTAATGGGGATGGGTGTGACCAATGCTGATCACCGCGTGCCCGCCATACAGGTCAAGGTACTCGGTGCCTTTGTCGTCATAAACCAGGCTGCCAACACCTTTTACAATGTTGATGTGGTTGATCGGGTAAACGTCGAATAGCTTCATTTTTTTTAGCTTAAAGCGGAAAGCAAAAAGCTTAAAGCTTTTACTTCCCCGGTTATACAATTCAAATTCAATTAACTTTATCCCTTCACCTTAAAAGGCCGTGGCCTTGAGCCTTAGACCGGCTGCCTCGTCAAGGCCAAACATCAGGTTCATATTCTGAACGGCCTGGCCTGAAGCTCCTTTAAGTAAATTATCTATTATGCTCGTAATTAGTAACTTATTACCATGTTTTGCCAGCTGTAAAAAGCATTTATTGGTGTTAACCACTTGTTTCAGGTCGATGTTCTTTTTGGTAACGTGCGTGAAAGGGTGACCGGAATAATAGTCTTCATAAAGTCGTAAAGCTTCATCGGCCGATAATGTACAATCCAAATACATAGAGGCAATTATCCCTCTTGTAAAATCACCACGGTAGGGTATAAAATTAATCGTCCGTCCGTTTCCGGGTTGATGCTGGTCCAACGATTGTCCAACTTCATTCAAATGCTGATGCTCAAAAGCCTTGTAAATTGACAGGTTATCATTCCGCCAGCTGAAATGTGTAGTGGCCTGCAAACTCTGACCGGCCCCGGTCGAGCCGGTTGTGCCTGTGATATGTATCTCACCATTGAGTAAGCCGTTGGCAGCAAGCGGCAAAAGCCCCAGCTCAAGACAAGTAGCAAAACAGCCGGGATTGGCAATATTGTTTGCTTTTGTTATTTGCTCCCGGTTCAATTCAGGCAAACCGTAAATAAAGCTTTTTGCTTTATGCTTGGCGTTTTGGGTCAACCTGAAGTCCTGGCTCAGATCAATGATCCGGATAGTATCCGGTATTTCATGTGCGTCTAAAAACTTCCTCGCATCGCCATGACCAACACATAAAAAGAGCACATCAATTTCGTCATACAGATCGCTGGCAAACTTTAGGTCGGTATCGCCGAAAAGGTCGGTGTGCACCTCGTAAACATAGTTACCGGCATTGCTGTTACTATGTACAAAGGCTATTTCTACGTTCGTATGGTTCAGCAGGATCCGCAGCATTTCGCCGCCGGTATAACCTGCTCCGCCAACTATGCCTACCCGTATTTTAGAGGTTGATCCTGTCATTTTTTGTCGAAGGATAAGAGTATAAAATAAATTCCAGGTCGCTTTGCTCTTTGTTGCTGATAAAATGCTTCTGCCCGGGTTTGATCTCGATGCCCTGTTCAGGCTTCAGCTCGGTTTCTTCACCATCAATAGTAAATATGGCTTTGCCTTTCAATATAAAGAAAACCTGTGTGGCATGCTTGTGATAATGGAGTTGTTCCGAGGTGTCCGGAGGCATCAATTCCTGCTTTATTGATAGCTCGCTGGTATCAATAAAATTCCAGCCATAACAGTCGTCGCCCCATTTATAGTGGCTCATGCAATCGCTCTTGGAAAATACGGCGTTAGTCATTGCTGTTCACCTTGTGGTAGATCATTACCTGGTTGCCGAAAATCTTCGAGAAACCTTTTACATCTTCGCCGGTCCAGGCGTTATTCATTTCGCCGTAACTGCCGAATTTACTCGACATCAGGTCATGTTCCGATTCAATACCCGTTACCTGGAAACGGTAGGGGTGCAACTGCACAAACACCCTACCGCTTACCTGTTTCTGGCTATCAGTTAAAAATGTTTCTATATTGCGCATGATCGGATCGTGGAATTGTCCCTCGTGCAGCCAATTGCCATAAAATGAGGCTAATTGATCTTTCCACGATAACTGCCACTTGGTTAGCACGTGCTTTTCCAGGGTATGGTGAGCTTTCATTATGATCATGGGCGCGGCAGCCTCGAAGCCAACGCGACCTTTAATACCGATTATGGTATCGCCGATGTGTATATCCCTGCCGATGCCATAAGGCTGCGCAATAGCCTGTAAGGCTTGTATCGCTTTAGTTGGATGGTCATATTTTTTCCCATCCAGAGCCACCAGTTCTCCTTTCTCAAAGGTCAGTTCTATATTTCGGCTGCCGGTTTCCGTCATCGGCGTTGGCCAGGCGTCTTCGGGTAAACCGAGGTGCGAGGTTAACGTTTCTTTACCGCCAACGGATGTTCCCCAAATGCCTTTGTTGATCGAATACTTCGCCTTCTCAAAGTTCATGTCAACGCCGTGTTTCTTCAGGTATTCAATCTCTTCTTCACGGCTTAACTTCAAGTCGCGGATAGGGGTCAAAATCTGCACGTTAGGCACCAGGATATTGAAGATCATATCAAAACGCACCTGGTCGTTACCTGCGCCGGTGCTGCCATGGGCCACATATTCCGCACCGATCTCTTTGGCATAATTAGCAATCGCAGTCGCCTGGCTAACACGCTCAGCACTTACTGAAAGGGGATAAGTGTTGTTCTTCAATACGTTGCCGTATATAAGATAACGAACACAGCTGTTGTAGAAGTTTTCTGTTTCATCAACAACGTGATGCGAGGTTACGCCCATACGGTATGCCCGCTGCTCTACATTATACAACTCCTCGGCGCTGAAACCACCGGTGTTTACGATGACCGAATGAACCTCCAAACCCAGATCCCGGGTCAGGTAAATGCAGCAGAATGAGGTATCCAATCCACCGCTGTATGCTAATACTACTTTCTTTTTCATGTGCTAAAAGCTGAAAGCTAAAAGTCCAAAGCTTTCATTATTCTATTGTTAAATTAATTTTATGACCTGCTGCCTTTGTCCGTCCGAATTGGTAAAAGAGACAACTTTTCTCGCGATTCAAATTTCTCGAGGCCCTTCCTTATGGCATTTTCAATACGCTCGAGCAAGGTAGCCTTATGCGTCACCTTTTTCATTTTTTCCTCGAATTCTTTTTGCTTTTCAACCGGGTCATAGAGCATTGCTGTACACATACAGTTTTTTCGGTCTTTGCTCATCAGGATGTCATAGTTAACACAGCTTTTGCAGCCTGCCCAAAAATCTTCGTCCTGCGTAAGTTCCGAATAGGTAACAGGCTCATAACCCAATTCGGAGTTGATCTTCATTACCGCTAAACCGGTCGTCAACCCAAATATCTTGGCATCTGGATATTTCTTGCGCGAAAGTGCAAATATCCTTTGTTTGATTGCTTTAGCCAGGCCCGATTTCCTATACTGCGGGCTAACGATAAGCCCCGAATTGGCTACGAACTGGTTATGGCTCCAGGTTTCGATGTAGCAAAAGCCGGCCCAGGTACCGTCTTTATGCAGCGCGATAACCGCTTTCCCTTCAAGCATTTTATTAGCAACATACTCTGGCGACCTCCTCGCTATCCCTGTACCACGTGCCTTAGCCGACTCCGCCATTTCGTCGCAGATCATCTGCGCGAAATCGACGTGCTGTGCCGAGGCTACCATTATATCAAAATCCTGTATGTCCATTGAAAGAATAAATAGAAAGAATTAACATTAAGTCATCTGGCTTGCGCCCAATAAAAGTTAAATGAATTATTGCCGCTGAAGTTTCCGGAAACTTCATGATGGGTTGCTGCTAAGAGTGAGACTTAAACCCGGGAAATATAGAGCCTTCGTCGTGAAGGAGTAACAAAAACAGGTACAACCGTAATGGCTGTCAGCGGGGCGAAGATGGCCCTGATAACGTGCTTTATGGTGCTTTGCTGAATCACTTTAACGCGTGTTTTTGTATCTTTTTAAAATCGGATGCAAAGTATCGCATTAATTTTTACTTATGCAAGAAAAAATGTGTTTAATGTGAATAGGGTGACTTTTTCTTAAGTTGATTAGGTTAAGTGGTTGATTAAGTTAGACAGCCTAACCAACTCAATCAACCACTTAACCTAATCAACTTAATCTAACTTTTTGGCTACAATATCATTCACAATCATCTCCGCATGAACGCGCGAGTTCTCAATAAACCAAAGGTGCGTGTCCATGCCGCCGCAGACTACGCCCGCCAGGTAGATACCCTTGAGGTTGGTTTCCATAGTTTCCGGGTTATATTGCGGGATCGATTTTTCGTCTGTTGACAGGTTGATGCCCATGTTCTTCAAAAACTCAAAGTTGGGCCGGTAGCCTGTCATGGCCATTACAAAATCATTGGGTATCGTGACCTTGCCTTCAGGCGTTTGAATATCGACCTCGTGTTCCCGTATTTCAGTCAGGCTTGAGTTGAAATAAGCCTTAACACTTCCTTCCTTAATTCGGTTCAGTATATCAGGCCTGACCCAATATTTCACTCTATGGCTCACTTCGCTGTCCCTTATCACCAAGGTCACTTCGGCGCCTTTTCTAAAGGTCTCCAGCGCCACATCGATAGCCGAATTGCTTGAGCCCACCACCACAATTTTCTGTAAGGCATAGTAATGCGGATCTTTATAATAGTGACGAACCTTTGGCAAATCCTCACCAGGAATGCCGAGTTTATTGGCAAGATCATAAAAGCCGGTAGCCACGATCACGTTTTTCGCCGCGTATGTAGCTTTTGTAGTACTGATATCATAGTGTCCGCTCGTCTGGGTAACCGACAATACCTCCTCAAAAAGATTTACCTTAACCTGACTGGAAACTGCCACCCGGCGATAATACTCGAGCGCTTCATCCCGGTTGGGTTTGTTGCGAATCGTGACAAAAGGTATTCCGCCTATCTCCAGCAATTCTGACGTTGAAAAGAACGTCATGGTAGAAGGATAGTTGTACAGCGAATTAACTAAGCAGCCTTTTTCAACGACCTGGTACGTTAAACCAGCTTTGTGAGCGGCCAATCCGCATGCTAAACCAATGGGTCCGCCGCCTATAATGAGTATATCGAGCATATCTTTTTAAGCTAAAAGCTGAAAGACCAAAGCTAAAAGCTTTTTTTGCACAAAAAATAAGAGGCATAATCTTTAAATGTATTAAAGCTTTCTGCTTTCAGCTTTCGGCTTCTTCCACCATCACGTCCCTGAACTCCGGTGTCCGCAGGAAAACCTTCCTTGCGAAAGGGCAGGTGGGCAATATTTTCAGATCGTGTTGCCGGGCATAGCTTACGCCAGTCTCGACCAGTTTAAAGCCCATGTTCTTGCCGGCCAGCGAGGGATCAACCTCGGTGTGATAAATATTCATCACCTTGCCGCGCATTAAATAGCGCATTTCGCCAAGGCGTTTGCCATCATCATCGACGTAAAATGAGCCTGCGTGATGATGTTCTTCCTGTTTTATTTCCATTAGAACCAGGATTTAACCGATTTAATGATTTTCACGATAGCAAAAATGGTAAAAAGATTAAAGCATCAGCTACCAAATTTGTTTTAACGTTAAAAATGAGATTATCCTGAGAATCGGGAAGATCCGTTGAATCACGGTTCTAAGAAATAAAAAAAGGGTAAGCTCCTTTTATCGCACCGCTACAACCCTCTACCCTTGCTGCGTTCCCACCCTGGGGGAGTTCAAGAGGAGCTGGTCGTAAAAGACTTACCCCGGCGCAAATATAGGAAGTTTAGCTGAAAGCAGAAAGACCAAAGCAGAAAGCTTTTATTTTCTTAGTTTTTTAATTAAACCAATTAACATGGCTTTAACTCCATTTATCAATTGATTTGTTTGCTGATATAATTCTATGTCAATATAAATCAAATCTTTACTTAATAAACAGCAGTACTCCAATTCATGGGCAGAACCTAAAGCCTGGTCAAGAAAATGAGCAAAATCCTTTTCCGTGAATCTGCCGCATCCTTCGACTATATTCAACGGTATCGAATAAGCGGCTCGTTTAGTTTGACTCATTAAATCGTACTGTTCACTTTTTGGAAATCTTGAAAGTAAGTTTTCATACACGAATAAATTGAGTTCGTGTGATTTCTTCCACACATCCAATTTTTTATAGTCTCTCATATCGATAAAGTTAAGTTGATCTTTTGCTTTCTGCTTTGGTCTTTCTGCTTTCAGCTTAAAATAAGCTCATCTGGTCCTTATTTTCTTGTTTTACAATGTCTTTCTTCTTTTCTTCGGGCACATACCACTCGGCTTTACCCCTGAACGGTATCTGCCTGAAAACCTGCCAGGTTTTGTCATAACCATAAGTATTGCGCTCCAGAATGGTCATGTATCTCACCTCGAAGGCGTCATCCCAGGGCCGGTCCTTAAACTTTGACCACAGCTTTTTGGCTTTGTCATTGGGTACCTGCCGCGCGATGGTAATGTGCGGCACCGACTTCTTTTCGTTCAGGCAATGCCGCAAGCGTTTGAGCCAATCTTCCATTTGTGGTGTCGATCGTATAGCGGCATATATCGTAGTGAAATCCGTGGGCAGAAAGGTGGCAAAGCCATTTAGCTGGAGCGTAAACGGCTCGATCAGCGACAGTTCCTTTTCCAGCTTTACAAATTGCGGTGAAGTAAAGAAAGGTTTTTGCCGGTGCAGGGCCTTCAAACTGATACATGGCTTGCTGTGGTAACCGTCAAAATCGCCAATGAGTCGGTGCGCCGCTTCTTTATACTTTTTCACCTTATCGGTAATTGCCATAGACGGTGTCAGGATGATGAGATAATCTTTGTAGGTTTCCATAGCTTTACCGTCAACCGCAATATTGCTAAAATTATTAGTATTTATCAAACGTATTTACCAACTTTGTGGTATGTCATCAAAGCGCTATATCATGCACATCGATCTCGATTCGTTCTTCGTGTCAGTAGAACGGTTGTATGATCCATCGCTGATAGGCAAGGCAGTGATCATTGGCGGCAATGCGCAGCGGGGCGTGGTGGCGTCGTGCAGTTACGAGGCGCGGCGGTTTGGTGTGCACTCAGGCATGTCATCCAAAGAGGCTTTTCAGTTGTGCCCGCACGCCATTAGCGTAAGGGGCAATCATGAGCGATACTCGCAAAAGAGCCATGAGGTGACGAAGATTATCGATGAGATGGTGCCAAAATATCAAAAGGCGTCGGTGGATGAGTTTTATATCGATCTTACTTGTACCGACCGTTTTCACGATCCTTATCAATTGGCTACGCAAGTTCGCCAACGCATCATGCGCGAAACAAAATTGCCGGTATCATTCGGGCTCGGGTCCGGGCGGACGATAGCTAAAATGGCAACCAACCGGGCAAAACCGAACGGTCAGCTTTATGTGCCGCATGGCCGGGAGATGGAGTTCCTGGCGCCGCTGCCGGTAAGGGCAATTCCAGGTCTGGGCGAAAGCACTTGCAATAAGATTTATGCATACGGCCTGGAAAAGATAGGCGACCTTCAGCGGGCCGATCTGCGTTTTTTGCAAACGATATTTGGCAAGAACGGGCTATGGATATATGATAAGGTTAGGGGAATAGACCACGCTGAAGTTGTGCCGCATTCGGAGCGAAAATCCATTTCAACGGAATGCACCTTCCACAACAATGTACGCGATAGAAAAGCCCTGGAAAGCACGCTGGTGTCGATGACCGAAGAGCTATCCTCCAAATTGCGCCGTGAAAACAAACTGGCCTCGTGCCTGGCGATCAAAATACGTTACGCCAATTTCGAGACGCATACGCAGCAGGAAAAAATACCTTTGACGGCAGCCGAACACATCCTGATACCGGGTATCAAAAACCTATTGGACAAAGCCTGGAGCCCGAATCGCGGGGTGCGATTAATAGGGGTGAGGCTTAGCCAGCTGGCTACCGGCCGTTACCAGATCAACCTGTTTGATGATAACGAAGAACAGATACGCCTTTACCAGGCGATGGACCATATCAACTTTAAGTTCGGTGAAAAGACGGTGTGCCGGGCCGCAGGCATGGAGATCGGAACAAGGAATTTTAATCCGTTTATGCGAGACTAAGCTGAAAGCAGAAAGACCAAAGCACAAAGCCTTTTTTAGCTAAAAGCAGAAAGACTAAGGCGGAAGGCTATGGCAGAATATTTAATAAACAAAAGCATGATGATAAATTAACCTTATTAAGATGAGAGATTACAAGAAATTGGAGGTATGGAGAAAATCACACGAACTCAATTTGTTTGTGTATAAGAATTTGATCCTAAAATTTCCCAAAAGCGAGCAATATGACTTAACGAGCCAAACAAAAAGGGCCGCCTACTCAATACCATTGAATATAGTTGAGAGAAACGGCAGATTTACCGAAAAGGATTTTGCTCATTTTCTTGACCTGGCTTTAGGCTCTGTACACGAATTAGAATATTGCTGCTTACTCGGTAAGGATTTGTTGTATATAGATCAGAATTTGTACCAACAAACCAATCAACTAATCAACGGCGTGAAAGCCATGTTAATTGGGCTATAAAAAATTGAGACAATAAAGCTTTGGTCTTTCTGCTTTCAGCTCACAAAATCCAAAGATCATCTTTCTTCTTATCGCTATAACCGAATTCGTCGTTTTTAGCAAGCTGAGGGTAATCGCTGCTATCGTCTAACAATACCACAAACAGTGTCAGCATCAAGACAATAGGTATTGAAAAAAATACCAGGGCTGTAACTAACAGCGAGGCATCAAAATTTAACAGGATATAAAACCCGATAAGGTGTAAGGTGGCAATAACAACAGCGGTGCCTGCTTTCATGACGCTACAATTTACCAATCAACAGATAAGCTAAATATAAGTTTTATAGCGCGGTTTTTAAAGCTCTTTCTTAACAAGTATATCCGTCTGCCTATCATTCCCCACCATAAAATGATGGCTGCTAAAGACTCTGAAACCGTTGCGCTGGTAGAATCGCATGGCATTGTGATTATGCTCCCACACACCGAGCCAGATATAACGCAGCTTTTGCTCAAGGGCTCTCTCAATAGCAAAATCCAATAACTGGTTGCCTATCTTTTTGCCCTGCTGATCGGCCAGAACGTAGATGCGCTCAATCTCGACCGCATCAGGTTCCTTAAATTCCGTTTGAGCATCACGATAATTCAGTTTGATATAGCCGACAGCCTTATCGTCCACTATTGCAAAGTAGAACTCCGAACCAGGGTTTTCAATTTCTGACAATAACTTGTCCCTGGTAAACGCTTTGGAAGTATAAGCCTCAAAATCCTCAGGATTATTCACATGTTCGAAGGCGTCATAAAAAGTTTTTCGGCTCAATGAAAGCAGTAAGTCCACTTCGGATGGACGGACAGGCCGGATGATAATTTGAAGATCAGACAATTTGAAGATTTGAAAATGACAGGGCCGAATTTAGGCCAATTTTCAAATCTTCAAATCATCACATTATCAAATTGAATAAGTCATTTAAACTGTCCCTGTAAACGCTCCAGTCGCTCAATGATCAGGTTCAACTTTTCTTCTTCACTTCTGAATATACGTTTCTTGTAATAAAAAGTAAGGAACAGGAACCAGAGTATGGTGAGACTATAAATAGATACCTTGTAAAAAGTCGATGCATTCTGCAATATTTCTACAAAATACAAGGACAGCCCCAGGCTGATGAGAACCAGGTATATATAAAAGAACCAGCCGGTTATCTTAGCCCGGTTACGCTGATAATGTTTCAGATCCTGGAGATATTCAACCGGGTTTATTGTTGCATCGCGGCGACTGAGCAGGCGATAGTCGCGTATTACCCGGGCGGCATACAATAGCATGGTAAACAGCATACTGAACAGACCGAGGTACGTAAGCCATTTGAAGCCAAAGAAAAATGTTATGACAAACGTTAGCGCGATAACGGCCAGCGTAGCCACAATGCCCCAGTACAACTGGCTCTTGATACTGCGCACGCCTTTCTTTACCTGCTTCAGCGCCTCATCCACTGAAAGCTGGTCCTGCTTTGGCTGCCCCTGCCAAACGGACATCAGGTGATCAAAGTCTTTCATAGTGGTTGTACAATTCAGTTAGTTTTTGTTTAATGCGGTGTATTTTCACTCTCAAATTCCCCTCAGATATACCCGAGATCTCAGCAATCTCGGGGTATGGCACCTCATCAAGCACCATGGTAATGATAATTCGCTCAGATTCTTCCAGCTTGGAAATGCATTTGTAAAGCAGCGCCACCTGCTCATTCTTCTCACTAAATTCTTCCCTCTTATTCTCGGCGATCTGCGGTGTCAACTCATCTTTGGCCTGCCTTTTCTCCGAACGGAGCCACGTAAGACAAGTGTTGACGGCAATGCGGTAGATCCAGGTGGATATTTGGGCCTGGTTACGAAACTTATCCAGGTTTTGCCATACCTTCAAAAAAGTTTCCTGCAACAGGTCGTTGGCGGCGTCATCGTCGCCGGTATAACCGTAGCACAGGTGGTATATCTTTTTTGAATTAGCTTCAAATATTTGCTTGAAGGCCGCTTCCCTGGTATTCAAATCAGTTAAATTTTAAGTTAGATTTTAACATTTGTCAAATGTTACAGCAAATGGTCGTCCTTGTAAAACCACTTTAAGTGCTCCTGTGCTTCGTCGAGCATCGTATTGTAATCCTGCGTGTAATCAAATTGCAGATCCTCGTGAAGCTTGGCAATTGTTTTTCCAATTTTATCAAGCTGCCGGGTAAATATCAATCGCATCGGTTTGTATGAACCCCTGCGGTCGGCATATTGGATGTAGTTTCTGCAGAAGCTAAGCAGGAATTCGATCTCGGCTTCCTTCGAGCCCATAAACTTGATGTATTTGTTGAGCAGGCGCAATATCTTACGCATGCTTTTGGCCATCTGGTAATTATTTGAAGGTAACTGGCTGAACATAAAGCCGCTTTCGGCGATCACATTTTCGATAAAGCCGCGCTCATTGTCAGCGTCGAATAATAGGTAGGCTAGAAGCTCTTTATTCTCTTTCTTATAACGGCCGAGTCGAAGGCACAGCTCGATCAGGTAACTCTTATCATGAAACTGGAGTTCCTTTTTGATATCCGCTAAACCATACAACTTCATGCCCATGGTGCGAACTTAAATATTTTAGTTGTAGTTTCGCAGTCCCGTTTAATGATGAAGAAAAACCGGCTCACACTTTATATCTTAATAGCACTTCTGCTTGGCGTCGGCGTCGGTTATATCTACAATACAAATGTACTTACACAGGTTAATAAAGAAATA
>JAFDZL010000377.1 GCA_018266935.1 Bacteroidota bacterium
AAGACATATGCCGAACCTCCCGCTTCTTTGATCAGGGCCTCAATATCTTCAACTTCGCGTGCCGGGGCGTAGGGTTTGGTATCACCGCTTTCATTGCGGCCCCGGCGATCGTACATGAATACCGTAAAGTGTTCCGCCAGCAAGGGGGCGAGCTTGGGCATCGGGCCAAAGTCGCGGCTGCATAAAGCGCCGTCAACCAATATCAAAGGGAAACCGCTGCCTATCTTCTCATAAGCTATCGGCGTCCCGTCTTTTGAAATTACTGTTGCCATTTTTCCTGATTTTATTTTGCTTATTCCAGCACATCGCAGCAATAGCCGCTTTCAGCTACCAGTTCGGCGATCTTTTCATGTCGTACATTGCTGCCTTCAACCCGGAGGATCTTGTCACAATCCTCCAGGTCAAAATTGATCTTGAACAATGGGAAACGTTCCGACAAGATGTTCAGCAAAGTTCTCGCCTGCCGTTTCCCCCTGACATTTGTTTTAAAAACTTCCACCATTGCTTCCATAACATGTTTTAATTTCTTTTCAATTTATGATAACAGATATATGAGCCGAAAATGAAAATAAAACCACCGAGCATAAATGGTCCCCATTGCACCAAGGGAGCTTTATTTTGAATGAAAATATAACATGCGCCCAGCAGATCGAAGGTAAAACCTGCATAGGCCCATTCTTTAAGGCGGCTAAGGCCGGGTACCAATATAGCTATACTGCCTAGTATTTTGGCAACAGCCAAGAAACCAAGCAAGTAGGCCGGGAATGCAATCGTTTTAGCAAAAGCTTGCGTTTGATCCGGCTTAAATAAAGTGCCTATAGATGAAAATAGCATAAATGCAATAAGCAGCACGGTAAAGACCCAATACAGAATTTTTGTTGTTTTCATTGTTTTAGAGTTTAGTCAATTGAGTGATTTGTTATTTCGTTTCAGTAAAATTAACCATCCAGTTGACACCAAATTTGTCGGTGCAGCTGCCATAATATGCTCCCCAGAACATGTCCATCAGAGGCATCGTAATTCGACCGCCTTCAGCAAGGGCGTCGAACAGCCTTTTGGTTTCCTCGCGCGAGTCAGGCTCCAGGTTGATATGGAACCTATTCCCCTCTGTAAGGCTAAACCCCAACGACTCGGGGGCATCAGTTCCCATCAGAACGTGCCCGCCCAGGATCGGTAGTTCGATGTGAAGGATCAGCTTTTTGTCCTCCTCGCTCAAAGGGGGCATGCCTTCGTGGTGAGGTGCGTCGCTGAAACGGGCAATACCCGGTCCCGAAAACTCGGTGCCAAACACCGACCTGTAAAAATTGAATGCCTGCTCAGTTTCATTCTTGAAATTGAGATAGGTGCTGACTCTGGCCATACGGTTAGTTTTTAATTGTTTACGCAAGTCCATTCGTGACTTAATATATAATTCGAGTTTGTCGAGCGTTTGATTACCGCCTTCGATCGCGCCTATCTCCCTGACGGCAAATTCCTTTTCGTCGGCCGTCGGGAATACGCTGCGCATCGTTAGCCGGGTCTTGTTGCCTTCCTGCTCAAATGTTACTGTCGCTTTAAAATTCGGGAAGTTATCCTCGTCGCCGCCCTGGAAATAAACCAGTCGCTCGGGCTTCACCACTTCGCTGAACAAAACGATGTTGGGATAATTCTTGCCATCAGGGCTGTGCATCATAAAGCGCCATTTACCACCTGTGCGTATATCCGCTTCATAAAACGTATTGGTAAACCCCTTTGGGCCAAACCAAACAGCCAGGTGCTGAGGATTCGTCCAGGCTTCAAAAACCAGTTCGCGCGGGGCATCAAGCACCCGGCTGATGACGATCTCGCGGTCGCCCGTTTTGCCGTCGAAACGGTCCATATATGGCGCTTCCTTCATAGCGTTAATGCTTTTGCCAATTCTGCGGCAAACTTCTGCAAGCTCGAGGTCCAGCCCTCGGCCATCATCATGCCTACCATCGCATCACGCACCTCATTATTAAAGAATCGTGTTGTTAACGTTAGCCGGGTGCTCCTCGTTCCTACCTCGTCGAATTTTACGGTCACGATCAATTGCACAGTTGAAAAATCGACATCCGGCCCAACCTTATTGCCAATCATCATCTTCCAGAAATCAGCCTGTCTGAACATATCGTCGCTGTACACCAGCTTCTCGTCTTTCACGATCTCCATGAACTTGCCCTGCACCGGAAATTCCTGGCCCTCAGGCGAACGCATCACATAAAGATATTCACCGCCAAGTTTAAGGTCAACCTCGCAGCGTGGAGCGGTATAGGACCCGGGACCCCACCAGTTTTTGACGTGTTCGGGTTCGGTCCAAACTTTAAAAACAAGGCTGCGCGGCGCATCGAAAATACGCGTGATCACAAGCTCGCGGTCCTGCAACTCGACTTCGGCGTCATTTACTATTCTCATGGCTTTATGTTTTTATGCTTTGGTTAATTCATCTGCCAGATTCTGCAGCATCATGGTCCAGCCTTCGACAGCGCCCGACTCAACAATTGCATCGCGAACATCATTGTTGAAGAATCGTTGTGTCAGTGTCAGCCGGGTGCTTTTGTCGCCGGCGTCTTCGAATTTTACAGTAACAAACGATTGGAGGGTTGAAAAATCTACTTCAGGGCCCACCCGATGACCGATCCGCGCTTTCCATGTATCGGCTTGCCTGAACGCATCGATACTGTAAACGATCTTCTCATTTTGTATGATCTCGATGAATTTGCCCTGGTAGGCCGGAAATTCCTGCCCTTCCGGTGAACGCATCGTGTATAAATACTCACCGCCAACTCTCAGGTCAACCTCGGCGCGGGGGCACGTAAATGGTTTTGGTCCCCACCATTTCGTGATATATTCAGGTTCGGTCCAGACCTTAAAAACAAGTTCCTTTGGCGCGTTAAATAATCGCGTCATGACAAACTCCCTATCCTGTACCCCGATTTCGGCATCGTTTACTATTCTCATGGTTTAACTTTTTTATCAGGTTAATAATTATTGGTTTTTTGCCAGGAATGCTTCCAACTGATCGAATGTTCCTTTGAAGCCGCCTTCCATTTGCGGGATGCTGGCTGCAAATACTTCGAACTCTTCTTTTGTGGCATTGACCGGGCCGCCGCTGAGCGTCATCGTGGTTTTGCCGTCGTGTTCCTCCAGCACCAGCTTGTTCAATATTTCCAGCGGCCATGCCGGGTGGAAGGGTGCGCGGGTAATATTCCCGTCCTCATCCGCAAAGGAGTTCACAAAAACAATTTGCTCCGGTTCTTTAATATCGCGGTACTTAAATATTCCCCACATCATAGCGCCGTTGGGAAGTCCCATTCCGTAGTGAAAGATACCGCCCGGCCGGAAATCCAGTTTCTTTACTGTTAAAGTCATACCTGCTGGCCCCCACCATTGCGCCAGGGCTTCCGCATCGCTCCATGCTTTATAAACCAGCTTGCGCGGCGCATTGTAAATTCTGGTGATCACCAATTCTTGTGTCGTTTCCATCCTTGTTATGCGTTTAAAAATTCTTCAATGAGTGCAGCTGTTATTTTGGGTTGACCGTTATCGGCCTGGCCAGCATATGCGGACCCGGCTTCAACAGCTCCGATGCAGACGCCATGCGGGCCGGGAAGTACGATCATGCGAGCGCCTTTGATGACGTGCGCGAGCTTTACGGCATGTTCAATGGGCACTACATCCTGATCGCCGACTATGATCAATGCAGACGCGGATATCGATTTCATAACATCCTCAGAGATATCTTTAAAACTGACCATGCGAGCAACACCTTTTTCAAACATCACTTGTAACCGGCTTTTGTCCGGGTTCACTTTAAGGAACGCCTCCTGCAGTTTTTTCGGGACGTTGTCTATCGTTGCGCCTTTAAAACCTTCGAAAAACCCTGGAATAACCCCTTCACGCTGATAAGAGCCGGCAAGGTCGATGAGTTTATTGACCAGGCCGGGGTGCCTGATGGCGAGCTGCAGGGTAGTGGTGCCGCCATTGCTGAAGCCAAAGAAATTCGCTTTGCTGATACCGAGGTATTTCATAAGCGCGGCGATATCGTCTGCATCCTGTTCAAATGACTCAGGTGCGTTACGATCATTAGTGCGGCCGTGGGCCTGCAACTCCATCGCTATTACTTCACCGTGAGCAGAAAGTAAAGGCAGCATATTCGTCCAACTGCTCTCGATGGTCGAGCCTCCGCCATGGATCAAAACCAGCGGCATGCCGCCCCTGCCATGGATCTCATAATACATCTGAAGTCCATTTACCGGTGCATAACCAGTTTTTACTGTATGTTTCATATTGGTAGATTTCTGTGCATTTGCCGATAGCCCCAGGAAGCAGGCTGTCAATAATACCGTTGTTTTGATCCTCAGAATCTTCATGATCGTAGCCCTTCCACGTAAACGACCAGCTTTTCGATATTTTGCTTTAATCCTTCGTCCGCACCATGCTCCTTCACTACCGCCCGGAATAGTTCGCGGGTTTCGAAAACCATGTGCCATTTGAGATGCGTCTGTTTGCCCTTAACGTCAAATTCGATGGTCGTCGTAAAATTCGGGGCAAAGTGATTGAATACGATTTTTTTCAAAGGGACGATCTCCTGGTAAACGGCCCGGTTCTTATAGTCTCTTCCGTCCGGTCCGTGCATCATAAAATCCCATTCGCCGCCTGGTCTCACGTCCATTGTATAAATGGTATTGGTAAACCCGTTCGGCCCCCACCAGTTGACAATATGTTCCGGTTCGGTAAATACTTTCCAAACAAGTGCCACGGGGGCGTTCAGCGTCCTTTCGATCCGAAGCTCGCGGTCAGCTGTGCTATTTTTTGCGTTTTCCATGTTTTTGTTCTTTTTGCAATTTATCCAGGTATGCTTCCAGTGAATCGAACCTGGCCTCCCAGAATTCACGGTATTGTGAAACCCAGTCCGAAACCTCGTTCAGCCGCTCGAATTTTCCTTCGCAAAACCGTTCACGCCCCTGTTGTTTGATCTCGAGCAGCCCGCACTCGGTCAGTATCTTCATGTGCTTGTAGATCGCTGCCCTGCTTACATCAAACTGTTCGGTAACGGCATTAATATTAAGCGACTTGTGCGCTATCATCCCCAAAATTTCCCTGCGTGTCGGATCGGCTATCGCCTGGAAAACATCTCTTCTCATCGTTAATGAAACCTTTTGGTTGCAAATATATATGCCACCTTTCGGTTGCACAAGTTTTTTTGAAAAAATATTTCGAAGAACGATTTCTAAAACCCTGTTGATCAGGAACAATACAAACTTAGTGGCAAAAAAAGGGTAGGGAAACAGTTAAATGCGGCATTCGGAGGGGCGTTTTGCGACAAGGGCTCTCTCCTAAAACGCTGCTCAACGGAGAGAATTTAGAGGTACGTTATTTTACAATCAATTGCTGAAACTGACTGCTGTCACCATAAAAGGCGTCAAAATCAACCACGTGGTTTATACCCGTGATGGTCGCTTTATCGGAATGCTGCCAGACGAGCCATTGCCGCCCATCGCTTAATTTGGTTTCGGGCTGATCATAGTTGGCTATCCAGATGCGGTTATCATCGAAATAGCCTTTCAAATAATCATAATAAAAGCTGATGCCCGAATAGATGATCGGCTTGAGTTTGGTTTTCTTTTGGATAAAATCAATGTAATCCTTCAACTGCCTGCGCATCTGCTCCGGCGACGTCCTGTTCAGCTCTTCCACGTCAACTACCATAGGCAGGTCACCCTTTTCGGTTTTGGCCACCTGCAGGAAGAATTTGGCCTGTGCAGCGCCGCTTTTGGACGGTTTGAAATAATGATACGCGCCGCAGACTATACCAGCTTTAGCAGCCTCGCGCCAGTTACGCTGAAAATAGGGATCGACGAGTAGTAATCCTTCGGTTGCTTTGATAAAGGCGAATGTCACACGTATGCTGTCTTCGTCCACCGCACGAACCTTTTGCCAATCGATATGGCCCTGTGCGTAGGAAACATCGATGCCGTGTATCTTGTACTTATCCGGGATTGCAATGCCGAAGTTTTTATAAACATGGTAATGCGGGTTGCCGCCCATATCTCTAACCCATCGCCAGGTGGACGAAAAGAACTTCAACACGTAACCATAATAAAAGGGCGAAAGCAGTACCAGTAAAATTCCTGCAATGGCGATCCTGATCTGAATAGGCCATCCTTTGCTTTTGTTTTTACGCGCGATGTTTTTTCGGGGCGACGAAGGTTTTTTTACAGGGGATTTTTTCTTTGCGGCAACCACTACGCAAATTTATAAAAACCCCGAACGCATTGCTAATTTATTGTGACAACTGCCGCGCTCGCAGCCGGAATTTTTATAACGAAGCTGTCGCCGCTAATCTGTTGCGATTCTTTGCTGATTGGCGAAAAGCTACCGTCACTCTGCACCGCTGACCCGGCAAAAGTGATCCCTGTCTTTGCATCAACGGCAGCGGCTTTAAGCCGCTTAACATCTATGAAAGGCACATTCCTTCCGGTGTTGATGGTAACGACAATGTCTTTCTTCTGCTCTTTATTTATGATCGTCAGCGAATAGCCGGAATCATTCTTATAACAGGCATAGGCACTGTAATTAAAATTGTTGGTATTGTTCCTGACATCGACGGGGATGATCTTACCACCCGAAGCGCCATATTTAAAAGCCAGCATTGCATAATAGACGGGGTTGGCGGTGCATTGGCCATTTGCGCTGACGGATATCGGCGAATACACCAATTCGCCGCCGTGGAAGTTAATTCCCTGCCCATTATTCGCAGCCACTGTCCACATCAGGTCGAGGGCCCACAGCGTAGCGGCAAACGTATCGCTGACACCAGGTTTCCCACCACCCCAGATGCTGTTGGCTTCCGTGATACGATAAGTCAAACCCGCGTTTTTTGAATCCTGGTCCAGGGATTGCAGATAAGATGCCAGCATGTAATCCGTTGAAAGTATTGTCTGGCAATTGATGGAAGAATTTGTCGCCGGGCCGTCGTTGTAATAGTGTGCATCGAGAAAGCTGATATTGCCAGAGTTATCAGCCGCAAATCGATCCGCCCATAATAAGTTGTCGCTTACATCCGGACCGGCAAACTTTACACTTGAAATCTGTGATTCTATTGCCGCAAAGTTGGCTAACCATTCTTTTTCGTAATCCTGTACGGAGTAGTTGGTTGCCCTGTATCCCAGTTTATAATAATCCGGTTCGTTGCCTATTTGCAGCGCATAAAGATTTGTGCCGAGTTTATTGTAAAGATATTTAGCTTCATCAACAGAAGCGTCGATATTATCATGCCCCAGGTTCAGGCCAAAAATAACCTGCCAATTGGTCTTTGCTGAAAGATCGGCGAGTTTATCGATATTGGATGGGTTAATGATGTCGAAGTGACTGTCAGCATTGAATCCGTCGCCTGTCCAATCCGTTTCATCGCTGCTGTTGCCGCCCATTCTTATTATTCCCGGCCCGAGATTTTTCAATAGCGTAACCAGTACCTGGTTATTGCCGTCCAGATATTCCGGATTACGGGATAAGATCCAGTTCTCAAAGCTTAGTCCTTCGAAATTTGACGGGATAGCATTGCCCGGATGATCGATGTCCAATGTTAAGATACCATCCTGTGCAGACGGAGGAGGTAATATCGGTTTGATATCAGGTTTGTTATGGCAGGCACATACGAATAAAAGGCATGCGATAAGGGACAAGGTTTTATACATGTGACGACTCGGTTAAGAGCGGCAATATACTAAAAACATAGTTATAGTGATAAAAGTATAGTTAAGTTGTTATTAACAAATAAAAACCCCCTTACACTCGCTGCTTGGGGGTTTTAACCTAAACCTTATCAAGTTGCTGACCAGAACGGTCAGTTCCAAAACACAAATATAACAATGTCACAATTCTGTTACAATATTTTTTTGAAATTTTATTCCGCCGTTAAGCCGCCTAAACAACTGATCATCAATCCGTATAAGTTATCCGCCCGTGGAAACTCGGCTGGGAAACCTTGATAATGAAAGTAACCAGGAAACAACCCAGGCACACAAAGGCCCACGTCTCGCTCGAGGTAATATAGCTGATGATCTCGCGCTGGTGCCCGTTAAGGATGTTGCCAGCGAATTCGTCCGCCTGCACCTCGTATTTATAGCTTACGAGGCTGTTCATGTAGGCGTAGGCGAAGATGATGCACAGTGCTAAAAGCAAAATATTCAGCACTGTCAGTAGCCGTTTACTTAATTTCATACTAATGCCGCAATTAGTATGACTAATTTACAGATTTTCAGGTAAAAGTGTTAACACCTTTTGAAAAATGAGAAAAATATGCCCGGTTGTAAGATACCGGGCAAAATCTTGTGGCTAAATATACCGGTTGACCAGATTCTCCAAATACTCCTGCCTGCCGCTGATGATCTTAGGCTCTCCATTGGCGATAGCGAATTCGCGCAGCTGTTCCAATGAAACTTTGCCCTCCTCGAATGCCTTGCCGGTGCCGCTGTCGTAGGAGGCATACCTGTCCTTCCTGATCTTTTTATAATCTGATTTCTGAAGAATATTATCCGCATATACCAACGCCCTTGCGAAAACATCCATGCCGCCGATATGCGCATAAAACAAATCAGCCGGGTCGGTCGAATTGCGCCTGATCTTAGCATCGAAATTGATACCTCCGCCGGCAAAGCCGCCCGCCTCGAGGATAATGAGCATATATTCGGTCACCTCGTTAATGTCGTTCGGAAACTGGTCGGTATCCCAGCCGTTCTGATGATCGCCGCGATTGGCGTCTATCGATCCCAGCAGGCCGGCATCCGCCGCTACCTGCAATTCGTGCTGGAAGGTATGGCCGGCAAGGGTAGCATGGTTTACCTCGATATTCAGCTTCATGTCTTTAAGCAGATCATACTTCTGCAAAAAGCCCAGCACTGTTGCCGCGTCGTAGTCGTACTGGTGTTTCGTAGGCTCGCACGGCTTTGGTTCGATGAAGAACGTCCCCTTGAAACCTTTGCCCCGCGCATATTCAATAGCCTTGTGCAGGAACATGGCAAAGTGCTCCTGCTCGCGTTTCATGTCGGTATTCAGCAAGGTCATATAACCTTCGCGGCCACCCCAGAAAACATAATTCTCACCGCCCAGGGCAATCGTCGCGTCAAGGGCTGCTTTTACCTGCGCGGCCGCGTGTGTCAACACATGAAAATCCGGGTTGGTAGCGGCGCCGTTCATGTAGCGGAGATGCGAAAAAAGGTTGGCCGTGCCCCACAACAATTTCACGCCGCTGGCTGCCTGCTTTTGTTTGGCGTAATCCGTCATCACCCGCAGGCGGCGCTCATTCTCGTGAACATCATTGGTATAATCCACCACGTCGATATCATGGAAGCAATAGTAGGGCAGGTTCATTTTAGTGATGAACTCAAAAGCGGCATCCATTTTATCTTTGGCGCGATCGATCGCATCGGCTTTTTCATTCCATGGGAACAAATGCGTTGGTCCGCCGAAGGGGTCGGCCCCGGTCCCGCAGAAGGAATGCCAGTAGGCGCAGGCAAAGCGCAGGTGGTCCTTCATCTTTTTACCGGCCACTACTTTGTCGGCATCATACCAGCGGAATGCTAACGGGTTATCGCTTTGTGGGCCTTCGTATTGTACCTGGCCTATGCCTTTGAAAAATTCTTTTTCGCCTGTGAGGATCATGATAATTATTGATTTGTTGAATTATTGAATTATTGATTTATTGGCTTAGCTGCTTTTCTAATAAACCTTTCCAGTCCTGGTAAATGGGTTCATATTGGTTGCCTTTAGGCTCCACAACTTTAAGCTGTTCCATTTTGCTGAATGCCTCTTTTGCTGAAGCGAATATGCCGGCTCCTATCCCTGCGCCTAATGCCGCTCCTGTGCTGCCATCATTCTTATAAAGCTCTACCGGAACGCCGGTGGTATTAACAAATATCTCGCAGAAAAGGTCGCTCAAAAACAGATTGGCCCGTCCCGCCCGGATCACTGTTGGATCCATTCCGTTTTCACGCATAATATCCAGTCCGTAACGGAATGCGCACGCGATCCCCTCATGCACAGCCCTTAGTATATGTTCTTTGCTATGAATATTTAGATCGATATTATGGATATGCGCGCCAACCGGCCTATTATTCAGCATCCTTTCCACCCCATTGCCAAAAGGCAATATGCGCAGGCCATAACAGCCGATGGGCGCTTCGGCAGCCCGCTCGTTCATTTGCCCGTAGCTTACCGGGGCAAACAACGATCTTGCCCAGCTGTAGAGTTTTCCAACCCCGTTGATACAAAGCAATACGCCCAGCCGCTTTTGATTTTCAGTGTAATTAACGTGGGCAAAGGTGTTCACCCTCGATTGCGGATCATAGGCCAGTTTGTCGCTTACGCCGTAGATCACACCTGATGTCCCGGCCGTGGCGGCAACTTCGCCCGGGTCAAGCACATTGAGCGACAGGGCATTGTTAGGCTGATCACCCGCTTTATAGCTAACCGGTATGCCTGGTTTCAGTTTTAATTTTTCGGCAACCGCCCGCAATAGTTTGCCATGTTCGGAAAACACCGGTTTTACCCGGGGGAAAAGCGACCTGTCAAAGCCGAAATAATTGAGGACATCGTCCGAAATGCTGTTGGTCTTAAAGTCAAAGAATATCCCCTCGGAAAGCGCCGATGAAGACGTGGTGATCTCACCGGTCAGCTGCATCGCGATATAGTCTCCGGGCAGCATGATCTGCGCAGCCTGAGTATAAATACCCTGTTCATTTTCTTTTACCCAGGCCAGCTTCGAGGCCGTAAAATTTCCCGGCGAATTGAGCAAATGGTTAAGGCATTTTTCTTCGCCGATAGCCCCAAATGCTCTACTCCCGATCTCCACCGCGCGGCTGTCACACCAGATAATGCTGTCGCGCAAGACGTTTTGCTCCTTGTCCACCATTACCAGCCCGTGCATCTGGTACGAGATACCTATCGCGGCAATGTCCGCCGGTTTATACTTGCCGCTCTGGTTACAAAGCTGTATCGCCTGCTGTACCTGCAGCCACCACATCTCGGGCGACTGCTCCGCCCAGCCGGGATGGGGTGACAGGATAGGGTTCTCCTCATCGGGGTATTGCGCGGAAGCAATAGCAGTTTGTGTAGCCGGATCGACCACCGAAACCTTTATCGAGGATGTACCTATATCAATACCTAAAAGCAGCACGTCTTTCTATAAAAAGGGTTAATTGCACCGCATAAAAATGGGAATTTATTTTGTTAGCCGGGTAGCCGAAAAATTTATATTTCTAACAATTATGTTAAGTTTTTCCATTTCGCATGCTACCGGGGTAACATATTTTTACAGGACCATGATCAAGTGATCAACAATTTAGAAGATTAAGGACCTGCCTGCAACGAAGGAAATCTTAATTTAGCCTTATGAAAATCGCCGTTGCCTCTCCGCCATATCCTAAATCATTAAACGATGCGCTATACTGGGTTGACAAGTTAACCAAAGATGCAGCGGTAGGCGATGCTGAGATCGTGTGCTTCCCCGAGTCCTACCTGCCCGGCTACCCCTTGCTTGAATTTGAGCCTGAAAAATGTACGCCTGAAATGCTAAAGCAGGCTTTGGATGACGTTTGCCGGATCGCAGCAGAAAACAATGTGGCCGTCGTAATACCGATGGATTGGTATGAGGGCGAGCGGTTGCTGAATGTCGCTTTCGTGGTATCTAAAAACGGTGAAGTTTTAGGCTGCCAAAGCAAAAACCAGCTCGACCCCAGCGAGGATGCGACCTGGTCGGCGGGGAGCGAACGCAGTATTTTTGAGGTAAACGGTTTGAAGTTTGGTATAACTATATGCCATGAGGGTTTCCGCTATCCCGAAACAGTGAGATGGGCGGCAAGGAACGGCGCGCAACTGGTTTTTCACCCGCATTTTGGTGGCAGCGATATCGAAGGAAGCCAACCGACAGAATGGGGGCATAAATCCAACCGTTATTACGAAAAGGCGCAGATGCTGCGGGCTATGGAAAATACTATTTATGTGGCTACGTCCAATTGTGCTTTCCAATTCCCTGACTCGGCCAGTTCGTTCATCAGCCCCGACGGTGAATGCCTGGCGTATCAGCCTTATGGTGAGGTTGGCGTTGCTATCGCGGATATTGATCTTTCAAAAGCTACCGGCTTGCTGGCCAAAAGGTTTCGGGCCGAGCTCTACAAATACCTGACTAAACCGTACCTCGCTTTTTTCTAGGTTTGTCAATAATGGAAAACGTTTTGGACAGCCCGGCATGGCACGCGCTCAACACGCGTAACAGGGGCCTTTCTTTTGGTAATGATAAGGCACGGTACTTCGACCGCGCGGTATCGCCGTTTGCGGCAATACAGGAAATCTCCGATGAAAATTTTCAAATACTTTTCAATGCTGTCGATCATGAGAGCACCATTTTGTTCATGACGCCGGTTGAAACCGACATTCCTTCTTGCTGGAAAAAACTGCACCTGGTTAAAGGCATACAAATGGTTTGGGATACTTCTGCTACGATGGGCGAAGTGACAATGTCACTGAAACCATTGACCTATGAGCATGTTCCGCAAATGGTAGAGCTCACCAAATTAACGA
>JAFDZL010000378.1 GCA_018266935.1 Bacteroidota bacterium
AAATTCCCAGCGCGGGAGGATGACGTACATAGCGATAAACGCAATTCCGGAGCCGATGGCGGTGTCAATAAGACGTTCCTGCACTAAGCTCATCGAGGTGACGCCGAGGAATTTGAATAATAAGAAAACGTACGGCGTCATCAATATCACGGCTACTATATAATTGAGTCGGGTGAAACTGTAGGTGCCGATCATCAGCACGATGAAAAGAACAAATTGCACATCCTTATTCGGGAGATATTTGAGTATCACAAAGCCGATGATACCTCCGGCGATGGTTCCGATAAGCCTTTGGAAATTGCGCTGTTTCGACAAGCTGAAACCGGGTTTCAGAATGACGATGATTGTCAGCAACACCCAATAACTATGATGCCCGTGAATAAAAAGCTTTGACGCTATGAAGCCAATAAGGCACGACATACAAACTCTTGTCGCGTGACGGAATGAGGCCGACGAAAAAGTCAGGTTATCAAGATATTCCCGCGGCGAATAGTCCTGTTTGGTGACAAATTTGGAATATTCCACTTCAGCCGGCTTTTTGATCAGCGCTTTAGACGAACGGGAATTGTAGTAGTTGAAGATATTGTGGATGTTCTGGTTCAGATCACGCAGGTTGATCAATATCTTTTTCAGTACAATGTTGCTGGCGCCGTTCCCGGCAGATGCCACAGCTTCGATCTTCAGTCTCAAATGCTCCAGTTCGGCGTTAAAATCATGCGAATGCATATAGCGCCGGTTGGACTGTACGGCGTAGCCCACATTTTCCAGTTCATGCGCCATCTGCTGCAGCACACGGGCAATCTCTTCCAGTACGCCGGTATTGCCAAACCGTTTGCGGACTTCGGCATAGTCGTAATGCGTAGCAAGTATCTGCTCGTAAAGATCGACGAGGTCTATAAAAATCAGCACCAGTACCCGGCTCGCATTGGTCGATTCCTTGACCATGATGCGGCTTCGGAAAAGCAGTTCGCGGATGCCGTCCTGGTGCTGGCTCACCTGTATCTGTTGCGAGACCAGTTTGCGGTAGTTTTCGTCAATATCAGTATCCGGCAGGTAAAAATCGGCCTTGATGCGCAGAAATTTGACCACATCCATGATATTCTCCCCCAACGCCTGTTGGGCGGCACGATAGGGCCTGATGGTAAAAAACAGAACGCTGAACAGCAAATACCACACGCCACCCGCGGCGATGGTGAGGCTATACGGGATGATCTCCGATGGCGGCGAGGCTTTCTCGATCATAAAGACCATCATCAGCAACGCGCCGGTGCCAATGGCTGCCGCCCGTATCCCGTAAACCGCCAGCATTGAAAATAAAAAGGTTATAAGCGTTATTTCAGCTGCGAGCGCATAGACGTTCAACCTTGCAAAACCGGTAGCCACGCCCGCGACGAAGACACAAACCGCCGTAACGGCCATGGCGTTGCGTTTATAGACTACAGGCCCGGGAGTATCCACCACCGAGACACACAAAGCGCCCAGCGAAAGCGTTATACCTAAACTAAAGTTTCCAAAATAATTAAGAACCAGCGAGGGGATCAAAATACCAAGGCAGGTGCGCAGTCCGTCAGAAAAATACTGACTGTAAAAAAAGCCTTTGATCTCCCTGGATTGAATATTCATAAAATAAGCCCCGGTTACAGCCGGCAAATTTACAAATATTAAATCTTTAGCATTTGTTTTAATCAATATTGCATTAATATAGAATTTATATTATTAAATATTCAGTTTAAAATGGTTTTTGTCATTAAAATGATTAAATTCACCGCGATATTTTAATACCGATACAAAACCTCCATCGATCTATGTCATCTGCGCTAAAACTCAGTCAAAAGGAAGCGACTTTCAATCACGAGGTCGTTACCCGCTTTGAGTTGTACAACAGCTTGTTCCAAACTCTTCCCTTTTACCAGGTGAAGGACACCGGCATCTTGTTGCCGTTCTTCAGCTCGCATTGCGAAAAGGAAACAGCCGAGCACCGTTCTCCGACAGAGATCATTGAATCGTTTTTCAAAAAATATGTACCGGATATCGATAACCGCGAGCAGATCAACCGCATGTTCCGGTTCATCCAGTATATCGAACGGCAGGTGGTTTTGTTTGATGCTATCGAAGATTCCCTGTTCAATAAGATAGGCCGCACAGACGACAGCGGTTCGCTCCAAAGCTTACTTCAAATGGCGGGGCAGAGTGATACTATTCGCAATGCGGTAAGCGACGAGCTTAAAAAGTTTTCGCTGCGCCTGGTGCTTACGGCGCATCCGACGCAATTTTACCCCGGCCCGGTTTTAGGTATCATCACCGACCTGATCGAGGCGCTAAAGGTGAACGACCTGAACAATATCGACGTTCTGCTGCAGCAATTGGGTAAAACGCCGTTCTTCAATAAAACATCGCCCACGCCGGTGGATGAAGCTTCGAGCCTGGCCTGGTTCCTTGAAAATACTTTTTATCACGCAGCTGCGGCTATACAAGCTAAACTGGAGGAAGAATTTGATATCGACCTGACCGACGGCCACCAGGTATTGGAAATGGGTTTCTGGCCCGGAGGCGACCGCGATGGCAACCCGAACGTTACGACCGAGACCACCGCTGCTGTAGCAAGTTTGTTAAGACAAATCTTGTTCCGCTGTTATTACCGCGACTTTAGGGTACTGAAGCGCAGGATCACTTTCAGAGGCATTGAAAAAACCATTTCCCGGCTCGAAAAGCTGTTGTATCAAAACGCTTTCGCGCCGCCGCAAAATCCAAAGGACCTGCAAAGCGAATTATTATCGCTGCTCGAATCGGTACGGCAAACACTGATCACCGATCACGACGGGTTGTTTATGAATATCGTCGATGGGCTGATCCAAAAAGTTCGTTTATTCGGCTGCTATTTCGCCACACTCGATATCAGGCAGGACAGCCGCGTATTGCGCAATGTATTCAAATACTGTACCCAGCAATCACAGATCAAATCAGGTTTGGGCAAAGGCTACGAAGCTTTGAGCGAAGAAGAAAAATTGAAAACCATCCCTTTCAATGAGGCTGATTTCCATTGCCCGGATGATGAAGACGAAATGTGCAAAGACACACTGAACACCATCCGCCTGGTACAGCAAATACAGCAGTCGAACGGCGAGAAGGCCTGCCAGCGCTTTATCATCAGCAACTGCCAGCGCGCATCCGATATTTTGCAATTGATGAACCTGTTCCTGTGGAGCGGCTGGAAAAAGGAATCGCTCAGCGTCGATTTTATACCATTGTTCGAGATGGTGAACGATCTGCAGCATGCTTCAGAAATAATGGAAAGTCTGTATGTACACCCGGCTTATAAGGCACACCTGGAACGCCGCGGCAACCGGCAAACCATAATGCTCGGCTTTTCCGACAGCACTAAAGACGGCGGCTATTTGATGGCCAACTGGTCGATCTACAAAGCTAAAGTTGAACTAACTGCTTTAGCCCGGAAATATGGCATCGACCTGGCATTCTTTGATGGCAGGGGCGGTCCCCCGGCGCGCGGCGGCGGCAAAACGCACCGCTTCTATGCGTCGATGGGCAGCGAAATAGCCAATGAGCATATCCAATTAACGATCCAGGGTCAAACCGTGAGTTCTCAATACGGCTCGGTTGAAACCGCGCGGTATAACGTGGAGCAACTGATCAACGCCGGTATCGTGTCGGCCCTGAAGCCGAACGACAACGATCTGCTGAGCCAGGGCAGCAAAGCGCTGATCACCGAAATGGCTGATGAAAGCTACCGACTGTTCATGGAATTAAGGCAGCATCCGCTGTTTGTCGAATACCTGGAGAAATTCAGCCCGCTGAAACTATTGTCGAAGATCAACATCAGCAGCAGGCCCACCAAGCGCAATGCTGACGCTGCATTGAAGCTGGAGGATTTGCGCGCTATCAGCTTTGTAACCTCGTGGAGCCAGCTGAAGCAGAATATACCCGGGTTTTACGGCGTGGGAACTGCGTTGCAAAAGATAAAGAACGACGGCAAATGGAAGGAAGCAAAAGAACTGTACTGCAGCTCGGGCTTTTTCAAGACCATGGTGGACAACTGCATGATGTCTATGTCGAAATCAGATTTCAGGGTGACGGCTTACCTGGAAAAGGATAAAAAATTCTCGGCCTTCTGGAAAATGCTGCGCGACGAGTATGACCTGACCAGGGTTATGCTGCTTGAGCTCACCGACAGCGAAGTGCTGATGCAGGAATATCCTGTCGAAAGCCGTTCGATAGCTATCCGCGAGCGGATCGTGCTGCCGCTGGTTACTATGCAGCATTATGCCCTGCAATGTATTAACCGGCCGGGACATGAGGAGCTACGGGACGTGTATAACAAACTGGTGATACGTACGGTTTACGGTATCGTTAATGCCGGGCGCAACCTGGCGTAACAAATTCGGGATAATATTTTGAGCGAACCTGCCAAACGGCATATATTTGGCTATCGTTTACTACTTCTTACTTAAAATGAACAAGTTTGCGTTATGGGTGCCGGTTATCGCGCTCCTGTATTTATTTTCCTCCTGCCATCACCAGGCAAAGTTTGAATTGAGCGGACACGACATCAAGTTTATTAAGAAAGCCAGGGAAGCCGGCCTCACTGAGGTCAAAGCCGCGCAGATCGCTGTGAGTAGATCTCAAAATCCGAGAATTGTCGCTTTGGCTAAAATGTTGCTCAGCACTTATAATGGTACACTATCGAAATTGCGTGAGCTTAAAGCACCGGGGCTGGAAAACAATATCGATTCGATATCGCCTGCACATCAGCAGTACCTGGCGAATATCAGCAAACTAAGCAGTTCTGAATTCGACAAGGCGTATATGAACGGCGAGCTAAATAATTCCACAGGCGTGTTGATGGTTTATGTTGACGGGATGCAGGGCCGGGAGGATAGTTTGTTCTCTTATGCAAGCTCGATGGTGCCGACGCTACAGGACCAGGTTGATTCGGTGAAAAAAATAACCGCCTCGATCAGGTAGTTTTTTATGATTATTAAACCCGCACTCAATATCTTTGTTAAATTTTAAAAACCACTACAGAATGAAAACCAAATCGAAACTTTTGATCGCAGCGCTGATCCCATTGTTGTACCTGACCTCGTGCGACGATCCGAAAACCGCCGCGAAATATAACGAGGAAACTACCGTCGATGCAATGGGGCTTCACTTTATCAGCAACGCGGCAGAAGGCGGGCAAACAGAAATTGCCGCTGCAAAGGTTGCCGCCCAGGTATCGAAGAACCCGAAAGTTGTCGATTTTGCCAATATGATGATCACCGACCATACCGCAGCCGGTGAAAAACTGCATAAGCTGATGGATGTTGAACTGGTAAAAGATTCTTTCCCTGTAAGCGACGAGCACCAGGAACTGATCGATTCGCTTGCAAAATTGAGCGGCGATACCTTCGATAAGGCCTATATGCAATTTATGGTTGACAGCCACCAGGAAGCCGTGGACCTGTTTGACGAAGCCAAAGAAAATCGCGCTACTCACGTGCAAACCTTTGCTAAAGAAACTTTACCGACGGTAGAACATCACCTCGAAGACGCTAAAAATATTTTGGCATCGCTGAAATAAGGAGCCTCACCTTAAATTCCTCTCAAAAGGAGATGGACTTAAAAATACCCGGCGCAAAGTTTGCGCCTTTTTTGTTTACAAAGTTTGTCTTCTTTGTACCTCACTGCAGTTTCCTTTTTCGCCTGAAAAAGTTGACATAAACCGACACCAGGATCGCGGTAAAAAAGACAACCGTCGTTACCGTATCGATGAGGGAAGCGCTGACCGATGTGCCGCTGAGCTTATCCGCATAATACTTGATAAAAGAGTCGGGCAGGTTGTGCTCACCCAGCTTTTCCTTCACATGCCACTCTAAATCCGTGACAGGACAGTAACCCCAGCCAAACCAGATACCGAGAATAAACCAGCTGCCTGCTGTCAGCGCCGCAAAAGCGAGGTGCCACCGCCTTGTTCGTTTCCATATCCAGCCGAATAAATTAAAGCCAATGATGAGCAGGTGGAGCAGCGTTAGTAAAATATCGGCAAGGCGGAGGATCATGACTAAAGGTAACTATTAAGATACCGTTTTAGAAAGGGTTCCTACACTGCTGCCCGCAGTATCTGACTACGGACAGCATAGGGGATTACTATACCGAGTTGTGGGTGCTTCAGTGATCGATCAGAAATTAGACTATCTGCACAATAAACCGTTTGTTGCGGCCTGGGTTAATGAGCCCGAATATTGTTTGTATAACAGCGCCAGGGATTATGCCGGTATCAAAGGGTTACTCAACGTCGTTTTTGGTGTATTAAGCCGAAAGCTTAATGTTGTTTTACCACGAGTTACGCTGTGCCAAACTCGTAGCAGCAACGGCGCGTTTTAATTTAAATTAAATACCCGGATGGTTTGCCATTGACCGGTATCAACCTGTTCGATCATGGAAATAGTTGAAAACGTTAAGCGCGACGGCAATGCTGTTTCCATGATCGTACTAAATATCTCGTCCGTACAAACGGCATTTCGCGGGTGGATCAGGGTAATGTGCGGTTGCACTTGCCGTAAAACAGAACCGGTGTCTTTGAGAACTTCAGCCCTCAACTGATCAAATGACACATTATTTTTCACTCCCGGCATCAAAACGCCTTTCCCATTATCAAATCTTATCGCTTTGTTAAATTGAATAGTCAGAGGTTCGCGCTTAAGGGTCTTCAAATTGTCCAAAACTTTGCTGATATCTTGTATCTCCTCTTCATAACAAAGTGTCACATGGCAACCAATGAGCCGATACTGTATCGGGTTAAATTTTTGCCGAATAGCGTCTATCTCCTCTGTATCAGCTTTATCAACGAAAAGGGTAAGCTGCCGCCTTACGGTGTTTGTCATGTTCGGAAATTTTCTTTTAAACGCGATAGCTCAAGCGCCCTTGTCAGAGTTATTCTTTATCCTTATGCTGAATGCCAGTCCATCCCCATCACGGCTCCCAGGCTCTGAAACCAGAACGGGTCGCTGATACGGCGCAATACCTCGTCTTTTCCATAATCTATCACAATACTTTCCACCACGGCCAAACCCAGCTTTGCCATGCGCTCGGCCAGCCACTTGGGCACATAACCATAGTGCAGGGGCAGGTCGGCGCTTCCCGAACGTTTCATGCTAACAAATTTAGCAAACGACAATCAAATTATCAAACCTTTTGTCATTCTGAGCAATAGCGAAGAATCTATTGCGGGTTATTGTCGTGATCCGGTAAATAAGAGCATCACGGATTAGATGCTTCGCTATTGCTCAGCATGACAATTCGTGTTTATTTCACCACGAACTCATACTTCAGCTTTTCATCCTCCGAATTGCTGCCAAGCACCAGCTTGTACTCGCCGGGGTATAACTTCCATCCATGCTTTTGCAGGTCCCATTTTTGCAGGTCGGCGACGGCTATCTTAATGGTAACTGACTGTGACGAACCGTGTGCGACCGTTACACGCTTAAACCCTTTAAGTTCCTTCAGGGGCATGCGGTCGAGATTGGGGTATTGCATATAAGCCTGTACCACCTCGTCGCCGGTCATCCCGCCGGTATTTTGCACACTGATGGTGACGGCGATCGTATCTTTCAGCCTGTATTGTTTTTGTGGCGGCATTTGCACCTGGTATGCGAACGAC
>JAFDZL010000379.1 GCA_018266935.1 Bacteroidota bacterium
GAGGTTACCCAGTCCGTTCGAACCGAAATAAATAATGGTAAATACTGCCGGTACAATGGCTAATAGGCGCGTTAACAAGCGCCGCATCCAGGGTTCAATGCGCAGGTTGATATGTCCTTCCATAATGATCTGCCCGGCAAGCGTACCCGTGATGGTAGAACTTTGACCTGATGCGATAAGCGCAACGGCAAACAACACGGGCGCCAGCGAACCGAAAATGTGTTCGAGCAGTTTGTAGGCATCCTGTATCTCTGCAACTTTAAAATAACCGTTCCTGAAAAATGCACCCGCTGCCAGTATCAGTATGGCTGCATTAACAAAAAATGCCAGGTTAAGCGCTATGGTGGTATCAAACAGGTTGAAACGTATGGCCGCGCGGATACCTTCTTCCGAGCGGTTGATCTTACGCGTTTGCACCAACGACGAATGCAGGTAAAGGTTATGCGGCATCACCGTAGCGCCGATGATACCGATGGCGATATAAAGCATCTCATGGCTGGCCTTATCGCCTTTGAACAGGTTATTTGGGATGAAACCCTTAGCTATCCCGACGATATCCGGTTTCACGATGAACATCTCGCACAAGTAGGCCAGCCCGATGATGGATATCATAGAAATGATAAACAACTCCAGCTTGCGCATCCCGCGGTTCATTAGGAAGAGCATTAGGATAGTGTCGGTCAGCGTGAGTGATACGCCCCATATCAAGGGCAGATGGAACAACAGGTTCAAGCCGATGGCCATGCCGATCACTTCAGCCAGGTCGCAGGCAATGATAGCTATTTGAGCCAGTATATACAGGCAAAAGTTAATGAGGGGCGGGTAGGTGTTCTTGGAAACTTGTGCGAGGTCGAGGCCGCGGACAATGCCCAGTCTTGCACTTAGCGATTGCAGTAACAATGCAATTAAATTCGACACAAATAATACCCAAATCAATTGGTAGCCGAATGCACTGCCACCTGCTATATCGGTGGCCCAATTGCCCGGATCCATATAGCCTACGCTTACTAAATACGCCGGCCCAAGAAATGCAAGCAGCCGGCGCCAGCCGAACTTGGTTTCAGTCTCAACCGAACTGTGTACGTTGCTTAGTGAATTTCCGTGTTCCTTATTCATTGGGCTATGAGCAGGTTGTTGGCTGCCTCGCGGCTTACGTGAATGCGTTTGTCTCCGGTCTGCAGGATCATAGAGTGATCGTAGGAGTTGATATCAGCTACTTTGATTTTCTTTCCTATAGTAAGCTTGGTTTTCTCAAGATATTGCAGAAACGCCGCCGAGTGGTCGCGCACGCCGGAAATGACCCCTTCCTGGTCAACGTTCATCGCTGATACGGGTTTCAGTTCGTGTGCTTTAAACTTGCCTTGTTTGTCGGGTATCGGGTCGCCGTGGGGGTCGTATTTGGGGTTGCCCATAAAGTCATCCAGCCGGTCAACAAGTTCACGGGAAGCGATGTGCTCCAATTCCTCAGCTACATCATGCACCTCGTCCCATTTAAAATTGAGCTTCTCAACTAAAAAATATTCCCACAGACGATGTTTGCGGATAATACTTAAAGCTACCTTTTCGCCTGCAGAAGTGAGTGAAACGCCCTGGTAGCGCGCATAATTGATCAGCTTTTTATCGGCCAGTTTTTTAAGCATGTCCGTCACCGAGGCCGCTTTGGTTTTTAGAACAGCCGCGATCTCATTTGTTCCAACGCTTTCCGTTTTTGAGGACAGATGATAAATGGCCTTCAGGTAATTCTCTTCGGTGAACGTATTCATTTAAGACAAATCTAATAAAAAATTTAGATTAATCTAAAAATATGAAAAGAATTTATTTCGGTTCAAACAGTTTTATAAAAAATTTTATTCTGTAAACGCGGAAAAATTATATTTGTATTTACTATGGCTGCCGAACTGGATAAAATAGATCTACAGATTCTCAGGATTTTACAGGAAAACGGAAGGATCACCAATCTTCAATTATCAAACGAGATCGGTCTTTCACCCGCGCCGACGCTTGAACGGGTACGTAAGCTGGAGAACGCCGAGTACATCAAAAGTTACCATGCCCTGGTTGACGAAGAAAAACTGGGACTGGGCATCAAGACGTTTATCCAGGTGTCGCTGGATTTCCATAAGAACAATACGATCCAGGTGTTTTTAGACGAAATTCAGAAAATCAAGGAAGTAACCGAGTGCCATCATGTCACCGGTCAGTGTGATTTTTTACTGAAGGTTTATGTAAAGGACATCAAATCATACGAGCAGCTCATCATGGAAAAGATCAGCCGGATCCCGGTCGTTAAAACCTTTCAGACCATGATGATCATGTCCACCAGCAAGAAGGAACCGATTGTACCGTTGGAGTATTAATTTGAAAATTAGCTAATTTGAAGATTTGAAAATGCCTTAGATTTTCAAATTGCCTCATCTTCAAATTTTCAAATTAATGGATTTGCCAATCTATGGGCTTCTTTCCTTCTTTCTTTAAAATATCATTCGTTTTTGAGAAGGGTTTTGAACCGAAGAACCCTCTATCCGCAGAAAATGGTGATGGGTGCGGCGACTTGATGATAAAATGCTTTTTCTGATCGATCAAGTCAGCCTTTGCTTGCGCGAAGCTTCCCCAAAGAATAAATACAACGCCTTCTTTCTTGTCGGATATGGTTTTGATCACTTCGTCGGTAAACTCTTCCCAGCCTTTTTTCTGGTGCGACGCCGGGCTGTCGGCCCGGACGGTTAAAGTGGCGTTTAGCAATAAAACTCCCTGTTCGGCCCATTCGGTCAGGTCGCCGTGACCCGGAATTATAAATCCGGGTATGTCGGTTGCCAATTCTTTGTAAATGTTTTTCAACGAAGGCGGAGCTGTAATTCCTTTTTGTACAGAGAAAGATAATCCGTGCGCCTGGTTAGGGCCATGATAGGGGTCCTGGCCGATGATAACCACTTTTAGCTCATTGAATGGCGTCTTCCAAAAAGCATTGAAAATATCCCCGTTTTTAGGATATGTTCTGTGTCCGGCAGCTTGTTCTTCTTTAAGAAATTCGCGCAATTTTACCATATAGTTCTTGCCGAATTCGTCTTGCAAAACCTCCAGCCAGGAAGGTTCAAAATTCAAGGCCATAAAAATTGATCAGATATTGGTTAAGAGTACAAATAAACGGATATTTGCACTCTATTTTAAGCGTCGAAAAATTATGTCAAATATAGTCCGGTTAATTATTGCTTGTGTTATCGCCGCGGCAGGTGTCGCCATGTGCGTATTCGGTATATGGGGGTGGGGGATATTGGTGTTTTTCCTGGGCGGCATGGTGCTGCTCACCTGGTTCTTTAACGAGAATATGATCATTGCGCAATTTTACATGCGTAAGGAGAAAATGGATAAGGCCGAGCAGTGGCTGAACAAGATCACTGATTACGAAAAGCAATTAAATAAGAACCAGCACGGCTATTACAACCTGCTGCTTGGATTAATGGAGTCGCGCAAGGCGCCGATGAAGTCGGAAAAATATTTCAAGAAGTCTCTGTCACTGGGCATGAAAATGTCGCACAACGTGGCGCTGGCAAAAATAAGTCTTGCAGGGATAGCGATGGCTAAGCGTAATAAGCGCGAGGCGCAGATGTACCTTTCAGAGGCACAGAAAGACGATAAGAATAAGCTGCTGGCCGACCAGATAAAAATGATGAAGGAGCAGATGCAGCAAATGGATAGGCAGCAAATGGTCCGCGGTGGATACCGCCAGCGTTAGGCAAAAAAAAAGGCTTTAAAAGGATGATTTTTAAAGCCTATTTTTCTTCAATAAAGCTGTAGTAGTCGGGCTCCGAAGAGTGGTTCTGTCTTGAGACCGGGTAGCTTTCGAGCGCTAATGCCTGGTCGTCAGATGAGGGATTCGCCACCTCAACTATCTTCAGCAAACTCCTGATGAACGACAGGTCGAACGTACTCCGGTTCAACTTGATCAGGTACTCATTCTCAGTGATTTCCAGTATCGAGTTAGTCATAGAATTTTGCATAACTTGTGTAATTATAAAGTTATACAGACATTCCGATACAAAAGTTTGATTTGTTTTATGATTTTATTAACAAATTGTAAAGCAGTTGGCAGTTTCTGGTGTGCAGTTTGCAGTATTATAGACAAAGCATTGCAAATTATGTTTATGCACTATTCACAGTCCCCGGTTAACATTTGCCAAGTCGAAATTCTGCCAACTGCCAACTGCCCACTGTAAACTGACATCAGAACCAGCTCATCACCACTTCCTTTGCGGGCATAGTAATTTCCAGCTTCAGCTTTTTCCGCATGCCGCCCAGGTCGTTGAATACTTTATTGGGATTGGCCGCCTTTAACTCCTCGATGGTGTTGAAGCCCATTTTGTTCAGCACCTGCACCCACTCGGCAGGAACTCCGATATTGATGAAATCGTCTGCAGAAGCCACTTTAGCCTTCTTTTCGGGGCGCATCTGCGGGAAGAACAATACCTCCTGTATGGTATGCTGATTGGTCAACAGCATCACCAGGCGGTCGATGCCGATACCCAGGCCCGAAGTTGGCGGCATACCGTATTCCAGGGCACGAAGAAAATC
>JAFDZL010000037.1 GCA_018266935.1 Bacteroidota bacterium
ATACCCAACAAACCGGTACTGATGGCTGGTATGGTGGAAAACAAGCCTTCCGGGTCATGCATGTTCGGGCGGCCATCCGGGAATGGCACATATAGATGGCCTGGCAGGATGGTTCGGTCAACATAAGAGGCGAAGTTTCCTTCAGGAGTCAGGTCGCCTGCATGAAAGCCGGGCGCGGATGTGAATTTCAGCAACAGCCAGTAACCGATCAGCAATGCCCAGAACCATATCATTTGTGCTATTTCGCCGGCATATAAGTAGATAATATTAGCCAGCATATAAGCGATACCGATACGACCTAATACCGACGGGAAACGGATATCCGCCAGTGGCCTGATCTCCAAACCGTTATTGACGATGAGGCCGAACAGTACCAGGATCAAACCTCTTTTTACAACGCGCCATACCAGTTGCGGGCGAGTTTTACCTTTTTCGAGTTCTCGCCCGACCGAAAAAGGCGTGGATACGCCTGCCATGAACAGGAACAGCGGAAAAATGAGATCGTAAAAATGAAAACCGTTCCAAAGCGGGTGTTCCAGTTGGTCGGCAAGAATTTTCAGAAAGCCGGACTGGGGGGCGGCTTTGCTTAAACTTTGAAACAAGGCATCTGCGCCCATGATCCAAAACATAGCGAAGCCGCGCAGGGCGTCCAATGAATAAAGGCGTGTCGGCGCCTGCTGAATGTCATCAGCGGGGGTTGCTGTCATCTTTTTAAAAATTTAATAAAAGTGAGTTGGGTTTATGAAAACTAAAGCTAAGTATTTTTCAAATAAATCAAGGCTAAAAATCGTGTTACATTACAGTTGATTGTTAAAAAATGCAGTCAAATATTGTTAATCATTCAAAGAATTAGTCATTTTGCAGGTCAATTTAAAACATGACTCCTTTTGGAATCGTTTACATTTTATGACTATTTACGGGAAATCTTAATCGGGCTCACAGTAAGTGCAACGGCTGGCTTTATCGCGTTTGCCATTAATCGTAGGTATTTGAAATCTTCAACGACCCGTCTATATAAATCAATCACCGGGAAATGGGTGTCATATGCTTTTATTAGCGATAATAGCTTTGACAAGAATAAAAAGATTGGAGAAATTGAAATTTCAATAATTGAAGATTATGTATTGCATTTATACTATAAAGAGGTGTTACACCCCCATGAGTGGGAGGGTGAAATATTTATGAACAAAGAATTCCCACGTATTGGTAGAATATGCTGGAGGTACGTTGTACTTCGTGGCGACCAAACCAACTCAACACTCAATTCCGGTTTTAAAGATTTTGTCATAGAAAGGAATGATAAATATAATATCATGTTAAGGCTAGTTGGAGAACATGATAAGGGGTTTTATGATGAATTATTGATTAGAAAATATATCGATTAATGAAGAAACTGACCGAGGCCAACGCCGCCAGATATACCATACAGCTTATTGTTATCACATTCATTGCCCGTCTTTTCTTTGCTGCCTATACGGGCCTGGGCATAGGGGAGGCCTATTATTTTCGCGGAGCGGTGCACCTGGAATGGAGCTATTTCGATCAGCCGCCGCTATTTTTCTGGTTGAGTGGCCTGAGCATCAAAATATTCGGACTGACCAACCTGGGTTTACGTTTCCCGGCGGTACTGCTTTTTGCGGGTACAAGCTGGCTGCTGTTCCTCATCACTAAGCAATTGTTCAGCGCTAAAGCTGGTTTCTGGGCCATAGCGATGATGAACCTGAGCGCTGTATTCACGGTCGCCATAGCCTGCTGGTTCCAGCCCGATGCGCCGCTGATGTTCTTCTGGCTGGCGAGCGTGTATTTTATAGTGCAGCTCATGTTCTTTCAGCCGTCGAAAGATCTGCATGTCATTCGCGGCAGCCGGCGCACCTGGATGCTTTGGGTGATGACCGGAGTCTGTCTTGGCTTAGCTACTTTGAGTAAATACCATGTGCTGTTCATTTTCGCCGGTGTGTTCCTGTTTTTGGCAACAAACAAAAACCAAAGGCATTGGCTATGGCACCCCGGACCGTATTTGGCCGTCGTCATTACGATCATATTCGCGTTTCCGGTACTTTGGTGGAACTACCACAATAATTGGGCGTCGTTCGTGTTCCAGGGTTCGCGGGCCGGCACAGGCAGTCATTTTACCTTGCATGTCGATTGGTTTCTGCGCAGCATTGCCGGGCAGGCGTTGTGGCTGTTGCCCTGGATATGGTTCCCGGTGATACGCCAGCTTTTTAAATCTTACCGGTTGCGCAATCAATCCGAAACTTATAGCTTTTTCTTCTGGCTTTCGGTATTGCCTGTTGTTTTCTTTACGGTGGTCACACTTTGGGCCGATCTGCAATATCACTTTCATTGGCAGGCGCCCGGCTATATGATGCTGTTCATCCCGCTGGGTTATGCCGTCGATAAAGGTCTGAGCGAAGGCAGCAAGAGGCTTCGGCTCACCCGCCGCTGGATCAACTTTTCGGTTTATTTTACGGTAATCACCATTGGTGTGCTCGGCACGCACATGGTTACTGGTTTCTGGTCATCTTATGGTCCAAAATGGCTGGTGAACAAAGTCCACGGCGATACGGTCGATCCGACGATACAGGGCATCGATTATGACGATATTGGCAAACGTTTTGAGCAAGAAGGCTGGCTAAATAACCCCAATATTTTTGCCGGTACACCGCGCTGGTGGCTGATGGGCAAAGTGGATTGGTCGCTGAAAGGGAAAAAGGAACTGATCTGCTTTAGCAACGATCCGCGCAACACAGCTTTTCTTGTCGATCCTAAAGCGCTGCTGGGCAAAGACGCGATCATCATCGCGCAGGAAAACCAGCCAAGCGTTGACGCGGATGTGAAACCGTTCTTCGATAGCGTAAAACAATTACCAGATATAGCCGTGATGCGAAGCGGTGTTGACGAACTGCACCTGCAGGTGTATTACTGTACGCATTTCCACCAGTCGGCGATGCCGAGGAACGACCTTCCCCTGTACAGGCAACTGAATGGCCTGCCACCGTTTGGGAAGTAGGGATTGATTGTTATAAACGAAATTACCGGCATGAAGGAGATCAAAGCCATCATCAAAGCTTACGACGAAGCGGATAAGGAGCGGGTAAAACTGGCCCTCGCTACAGTTGTAAGGGTTGAAGGCTCGTCTTATCGTCGTACCGGGGCGCGCATGCTGGTGATGGATAATGGTATTTGGATAGGAGGAATAAGCGGGGGATGCCTGGAGGGAGACGCGCTGAAACGCGCACGCAACGCCATTCAAAGCGCCACACCAACGCTGATCACTTATGACACAACCGACGACGACCCTTACCAGATAGGTGTGGGCCTGGGCTGCAACGGCGTGATCGACGTATTATTTACCCCGCTGGATACAGCCGACAGCAATAATCCTGTCGAGGTGCTTAAAAGATGTATCCATTCACGCAGGGAAACACATGTATTGCTGACTGTAACCGGCCTTTCGGGAGATTGGGAATGCATTGCCGAAGGACAGGTGATAAGATATAATAGCGACGAAAGTCTCGAAGCCTTTGGTGGTGTTAACCTGCAGCGGGCGATCCGCGAAGCAGCAGAGATGCAGTTGCAAACCGGCCATTCCGCGCCGAAAGAGTTTACTACGGAAGATAGCCGTAAACTCGAACTGTTTATCGAAATATTGCCGCCCGAGATACACCTGGTGCTGATGGGGCATCAATACGATGTTTACCCGATGAGCAGACTGATCAAAGAAATGGACTGGCGGCTAACGATCATAGCCGATCCGCTAAAGATCAACAGTCACATCGCTGCTATAGCCGATAACGTGCTGCCTCCGGGCGATCTCTCCAAAGCGCTCATCGATAATTACACCGCCATTGTATTGATGGCACACGATTATAAAACCGATAAACGCAATCTCCCCCAAGTCCTGGCTACTGAAGCGCCTTATATAGGGATGCTTGGCCCGCGCGTCCGGTCGGAAAGGATATGGCGCGAATTGGAAGACGACGGAATGACCATATCAGCAAATAATATGAACAGGATACACGCACCGGTGGGCCTGGATATTGGAGCCGTTACGCCGGAGGAGATCGCGCTATCGCTGATTGCCGAAGTGAAAGCCGCCCTGTCAAATCGCGACGGCGCTTTCCTGCGCTTGCGCCAGAGTACCATCCATCAACGCGACTGATATGGTGTCCCGAATGAGTCCGATCACGCATTGCGGCGCTATTATCCTGGCGGCCGGTAAGTCTGCGCGTATCGGGTTGCCAAAACAGTTGCTCCGGTTCGCAGGGAAAACGCTGCTGCAACATACAATAGATGCGGCAAAAGGAGCAAACGTGCAAGCGATATTGCTGGTGCTGGGGGCTAACAAAGAACTTATAATCAGCCAAACGGACCTCAAAGGCATCCATGTAATTGAAAACCAAGACTGGCAAACAGGCATGGCTTCGTCGATTGTATCGGGGATATCAGCTTTGGAGGATGTTGATCCTTTAGCCGATGGCGCGCTGCTGATGGTCTGCGATCAGCCGTTTGTAACCTCGGCGCTATTGAATGAACTGATCGCCGCTCAGCAAAAAAGCAGGAAGCCGTTTGCTGCCAGCAAGTACGATGACATATTGGGCGTACCGGCCCTTTTTCACAAAAGCATTTTTGACGAACTAATAGGTCTGAAAGGCGACCATGGCGCACGAAAGATCATAGAGCGATACGGAGAAAACGTAGCTTTTGTTGATTTTCCCGAAGGAAGTATCGACATTGATACCATGAGTGAATATGAAAAATTAAAATAGCCCGTTGTTTAAACCAATAACCTATTCCCATGAAATTGATCCCGCTTTTCATTTTACTGTTTGTCCTGGCATCATGCGGCCAGGGTAACGATGCACAACTGCAAACTAAAATCGACAGTCTGCAGCAAAAAGTAAACAAAGCCTACCGGCCCGGCCTGGGTGAATTTATGCTTGGCATACAGGAACATCACGCCAAACTATGGTTCGCAGCAACCAACCGGAACTGGGAGCTGGCGGATTTCGAGGTGCATGAGATCGGCGAAACGCTTGATGATATCAAGCAATATTGCACCGACCGGCCGGA
>JAFDZL010000380.1 GCA_018266935.1 Bacteroidota bacterium
GTTTCCCTGAGCCGAACATCTTTCAGCGCAGCTTTGAGCGGAAGAACATCAGCTATGTGGTGCGTCATGATGAGAACAAGCTGCGCAGGCTGCTCGATATTCCGCGAGGAGTGAAGGGCAGCGGCATTGTTTATGTGCGCAGTCGCAAGGAGACGGCCGACATTGCCAAATTCTACAACGAGAACGGCTTCAGCGCCGATTTTTACCACGCCGGTCTCACCATGGAGCAGCGCTCATCGCGGCAGGAGGACTGGCGCACGGGTTATACCCGCATCATTGTGGCGACGAACGCCTTCGGTATGGGGATAGACAAACCCGATGTGCGTTTTGTGATCCACAAGGATATGCCCGAAAGCCTGGAGGCCTATTACCAGGAGGCGGGTCGCGCCGGGCGCGACGAGCATAAGGCTTATGCCGTATTATTATATACCCACGCCGACCGCCTGAAGAATGAAAAGAAGCTGCTCTCCAATTTCCCGACAGTCGCTGAGATCAAACAGGTGTACCATAACCTGGGCAGCTATTTTCACCTGGCCTATGGCACCGGCGAGGGGCTAAGCTTCGACCTCGATTTGGGCGATTTTTGTGGACGCTACAAACTTGAACCAACCAAAACGCTTAATGCGCTCAAATTCCTCGAGGCGGATGAATACCTGTCGTTCACCGAGAGCGTGTTTTTACCCTCGCGGTTCCGGTTCGAGGTGCAGAACGAAGAGTTGTACAAATTCCAGGTGCAGAACGCGGGCTGGGACCATTTCATCAAAACACTGCTGCGCTCCTATGGCGGCTCGTTTGAAAACTATGTGCGTATCCGCGAGTTCGACATTGCCCGCCGCGCGAACCTGAGCGTACAGCAGGTGATCGAGGGTCTGAAGCAACTGGAGGAACAGGGCATACTGCACTACCAGCAGCAAACCGACCTGCCCCAGGTGACCTGGACGCGTCCCCGGGCGGATAACCGCGAGCTGATCATCAATAAAAAGTACTTAGACGAGCGCAAAGCCACCTACCGCGCCAAGATGGAGGCCGTGTTTGCCTACGCCGAGCACCGCCGCTGCCGCAGCCAGATGCTGCTGGCCTATTTCGGCGAGGATAACGCCCCCAAATGCGGCATCTGCGACGTTTGCTTAGATGAGAAGCGGAAACACAGCCTGGCCGAGACGATGGACGATATTATCGCCGAGATCGTACAGCTGCTCACCTCGGGCGATATGGACACCGGCGAACTGGTGACCCGCATCCATACCGGCAGCGAAAAGGACCGCATCGAAACCATCCGCCTGCTGCTGGATGCCGGCCGTATCAAAACGGATGGGGAGAAGTATTATTTGTGAATGGTCAATATAGTCAATAGTGAATACCCGAGTGGGAGGGTTTACATGGTTTACACTTTTTCATGTAAATACAACGTTAAATAGTTTATTATCAATTATTTAAATAATTGCCTGTGAGAAAAATGTAAACCATAAATTTTTTAGTGTATAGTTTTTTCCGGACGAGTCAAGGCTACCAGTAAATTTTTTTCGAGAGGATAAATTCACAGATGATGATTTCTGTTTCCAGTTCAATAAACACGACGGTATATTTCTTTTTATAAGGAATGCATTTGTAACCCATTAAATTCCTTTCGGGATCCTGGCATTTTCTATAACGTTTCCGTTCATCTCCTAATTTGGAAATGAAATCGTACGCATCGTCTGTGAATTTTTCTGCTGTTGCCGGTAGCCCTTCGCCTTCAAGAAACCACGATATGGCTGCGATGCTTTCGGCGGCTGACTCCCTGATGATTATTTTTCGGAAGCCCATTTCCTGATCAGCTTTTTGCCGTAAGCTCTGGCTTCTTCAACTGTAAAAGTCTTTTCAGGCTTCCATTTCAATGCAGCATTCCGCTGCAATTCCTGGAAATCCTGCTCAGGTATAACCACGTATTTTTTGTTGTCGATGGTTAAGTGTGTCATTATTGCTGATGTTATATAAACAAATTTAGTAAAAAACCCCGATAACCGAATTCCCGATTTTTTATATCTTAGCCGCAGGACTAAAAAAACCTAAACATTATGAAATCACACAAAAATCTCCTGTTCTCTTGTATGGTATTGTTATTGACCGGCTGTGCTTCCGGCTACAAAACCATTAATCCCGACACGCTGAACTATTCATCCCGCGCCGATGATAAATCGGTTACGCTCGAATACAAATACGGGGTGCTCACCAGCCGCTACGCGCGGAAGGAAACCAATAATGGCATGAGGCTCGTCGCCGTCAAGATCACCAACAACAGCGGCAGGGACCTGACCTTTGGCAAGGACATCAAACTCACCTACACCAACGACAGCGAACTGCCCATCCAGGACGACGAAGTGGTGTACCAGACGCTCAAACAGGGCTGGGCAGGCTATCTTTTATACCTGTTGCTTACGCCGGCCAAGCTAACCACAAGTTCCAACGGCGCGCAAACCAGTTCGACGCCTATCGGCTATGCAATTGGTCCGGGCCTGGCTGCCGGGAACATTATTGCCGCGGGCGCTGCGAATGACAACTTCAAAGCCGAACTGCTGAAATACAACATCAGCGGCAGCCTCATCAAAAACGGCTCAACCGTTTACGGCCTCATCGGTATCAAATCGGATAATTTCGACGCGATAAAGGTTATGGTGAGCGCGGGATCGGTGGCGCAGGGGCAATAATCCCACGTTTCTTTACTGCTGGATGCTCGCGGATTTTAAATCCGCGTTTTATCATAGTCCGGATTACAAATCCGGACTAACTTATTAAAACTGCTTCAGGAAATCTGCGGCTGTTAATATCGGTATGTTTTGAAAGGGATGCAGCACCAATAGATCCTTGTCGCCGGTAATGATACATTCAGCGCCCGCGTCAACTGCTAATTCGAGGAATTTATTGTCTTTTGGATCGCGGCAGGCAGTAATGTAGTTTGTTACCGGCACAATTTTTACAACGTCTTTCAAATCTTCAATGATTGCGAGACGCTTGTCTGAAGCCACGTACGAATCAAACTTAGGACGGATAAATACATCAGCAAATTCGTTCAAAGTATCTTCAGACATAACTATCAGGCCCTTTGATTTTGCAAGATAGTACGCCAGCGCGGAAACAGATTTATCCGAAAGCAAAAATGCGCTTATCAGCGTGTTAGTATCCAGAACGAATAAACTACTCTTCTTCATTCAGCAGTTTATTCAGAATTTCTTCTGTCAGGCCGTTTTTGGCCGCTTCTTGCCTGGCATCTTTTAAAAGCAGCTCAAAGTTGGCCTCTTTGGTATTGCTTAGCGAAGCGCTGAGCAATTGCTCTATCGTTTTACCGATCTCGTTGCGCAGCTTGGCCGAGGCGTTGCGCCAGGCCTTTGCCGTTTTGTCGCCAACTTCCAAAACTATACGTTCCATAATACCGTGCTTTATACAAATTTAGTAAAAATACAGATCAGTGCTGCATTTTGAAAAGGACATGCGGAACCTAAGGTGGCTACGTCCTCTCATCGGTATCAAATCGGATAATTTCGATGCGATAAAGGTTAAGGTGAGCGCGGGATCGGTGGCGCAGGGGCAATAGGTTTTCGCGTAAAACTTTTATATTTGAACTGAAAGCCGTTAGGACGGCTGTGTCGGCCTGCAAAGCCGTTGCACAGCGCTTACCCTAACGGCTTTTTCTCATTTCCGCAGGGTCTCTGGCAGGGAACCCTCTAGGGACAGAAGACCACGTTTTTTCTAAGTCCGGATTGCAAATATTGCAAATCCGGACTAACAAAGTTCCCTCCGCCTGCGGCGTCGGGGTGGTAGTACAAGCTATTTCACACTAAACCAATAAACCCCCGAATCGGAGGTATTCCCCGCATTGTCCCGGGTAATCACCTTCCAATAATACGTGGCGCCGGACGTGACGGCCACGCCGTTGAGGTAGCTGGTGGTTACCTTTGACTGCATCAGCGGCGGGGTCGTACTGCTGCCGAAATAGACGTCGTAGTTAACTATGGTTCCCTGGGTTACCGAGCTGCCTACCCAGGTGAGGTTTACGGTGCCCGCGCCTGCTGTTACGCTCTGCCCGAAGGTGGGCGCGGTGATCTCGGCCGGGTAAGGCGGATAAGTGACCACGCCGGGTCCCGAATTGTAAAATTTCCAGGTGTCACTGGTGGCTGTGCCTCCGGCCGATTTGGATACGATATACCACGAATAGGGCGTATCCTGATCAAGATTGACCAGCAGAGAGGTTGACGTAGTAGTTTGCGTGGTTGAGGCCGACGTGAGCAGGTTTTTCAGCACCAGGTCGTAGCTGGTGGCGTTGGACCCGGCATTCCAGCTGAATTGTACCGAACTTTGGGTGGAAGATACTGCGGTGCCGGTAATGCAAACCGCGTTCTGCGCCGGGGTTAGCAGGGTGGCCTGGCCCGGAGCCGGCTGCACCTGGTTATGCTTACCACCGCCCCCGCAGGCTTGCAGCAGCACACTTGAAACAATCAACACGAATATCCGCACGCTCATTTTTTGATGATCTTAAATGTTTTTTCCGTTTTATCCATGACCAGATGCAGTACATAAGCTCCATTCTCAAGCGGCGAGGTATCCAGCTGCAGTACGCCTGATATATTGACGTATTGATTGCTGTAAACTAGTTTCCCGGTCGATATATCATTGATCCAGACGTTCACTTTGCCGATGCTGTTATTGCCGAGGTTCAGGTTCAGCACGTCCTGGAAGGGGACCGGGTAAGGTATGATATTATCTGAACCATTGATCACCTTCTCCCACGTTCCCTGGCACAGGCGATCGGTGGTAACCGAAAGATTGTTGTTCCCGATTGCAAGCGGAAGCCTGATTGAATTATTGGATGTGGTGTATAACTTTCCGTTAAGGGTTACCTGGTATTGATTCCCGCCATCTAACATCAGTGTAATTGTATTATCAGGGTTGACTACTGAATAAACTGACAGGTCCTTCGGCTGGGTGATCACTACGTCATAGCATTGCGAATAACTGCTTTGTCCCGCTACGGTAATACATACGTTATAAGTTCCGGCTGCCAGGTTATTGATATTGACCGTGCTCGTAAATGGGTATGGCGCATTCAAACCGTTGCCGGTGATAGTTGCCGTGTAATTCAGAACCTGCGCTGTTGTGATGGCAACAGAACCATCATTAGCGCCATGACAGGTAGCTGCATTGATAGTGACATAGAAATTGGTTATGGGTAGTGAGAATACAACGTTTACATCCACTGGTTGCACCGAAGTTCGTGTAACACTTCCGGCGATGAGTTCCACCGTATAGGCTCCGCTTTGGGTGGCTGTATAAGCTGATGAGGTTGCACCACTTATGGCAACACCGTCCCTGAACCATTGGTAATTATACCCTTTGGCCGGACTGGCCGTAAGCACAACGTTGCCGCCTGTCTGAAAGGTAGTAGGGCCGCTGGCAGTGACCGTGGGTACGGGTAAGACCAGGCCGCCATTGTTCAACACGCCGGCACTGTTCCTGGTTCGGATTACGATGTCTGCTTTACCGTCGCGGTTAAAGTCGACCACATAAGGTGTATTAGGCGCCGGGTTGTGTACGGACACTTTCACGGGCGTCCCGAACGAAGTACTATTGATAAAGCCCGGCGTATTGTTCGTGTTTTGCAGAATATAAAGCACCGTATCACTTGATGAGGTAACCAGCACATCGACTTTGCCGTCGCCGTCGAAATCGCCCGTGGTCATTTTATCAAGCGTAGTTGGTATCTGGAAAGCCACTTTTGGCCCAAGGGATGATGCTCCGAATGGCGCACCCGGCGTCGACAGATTCTTGTAAACATCAAGCTCTGCGTTTGTTCCGCCGTTAAGTACGAGCAGGTCGGGCTTTCCGTCGCCATCAATGTCCCTGGCTGCAAACCCATTGGCGGTCGATGATACAAAGGGGAAAGAATACGCAGGCGCAAAATTTACAGGCTGTCCCGGCGTGCTTCCCAGGTTTTGCAGCAAGACGGTCGGGACACCTTGGGTGTTGAGGTCGACAATAATGTCTGGTTTACCATCTCCATCAATGTCAGTTACCTGGAAAAGGTAGTTCTCGTTGGCGTTTTGTGGAGTTGGCACTATGTACGTTTGATAAGGGAAAAAGCTGATGCTTCCTCTTTTACAATTATTGATCAGCACTTTTAGTACGCCGTTGTATATCGTCAGCAGGTCGGGCTTGCCATCACCGTTAATATCGGCGACTATAGCGTTGCTGCTGAGCGTATTCGGCGTCGGTATCAGATTTGAAGTGAAGGCAAAACCGCAGCCGGCACTGGAGTGATTCTCATAGATGCGAATTCCCGATCCGTCTGTTAGTACAATTTCGGGTTTTCCATCACCATCGATATCTATGACAGTCCACCAGGAGGCAAGGCTTCCGCCTGTTTTGAAAGTCGACGTAGCAGTGAAACCCGCGGGATTGTTGTACTGGTCGACGGTACTGGCGGTATAGATCACAAAACTGGTTCCGTTTAGCACCAGCAGTTCATAATGCCCATCGTTAAGCAGGTCAGCTATAGCAAAATTATTTGGCGACAGCCCCGAAAGCAATTGTTGCAAAGGGCTGAATGTTGAACCTGTTATGGTGCCGGTACTTTGACCGTTACCGGTTGTTACAACAAACTGGTTTACAGAAGTTGCTTTAAGCTTGGTTACCAGATTATTCACCGCAATCGTGCCGAAAAGCGCACCAGGCGGCACTTGGGCAACTATTTGTGTAGTGCTTGCCGAAACGACCGTAGCGTGCGCATTCCCTATCAGCACATTATTATTGGCTGCAGTTGGGTCGAAATTGGTACCCTTGATGGTAATACTGCTGCCCGGATTGCCCGATGCCGGTGTGAATGAGGTTAGCGTTGGCGCCGCGTCGGTATCCACAGCGGCGGTTATGTTCTCAAATATCAGGAGTTTGCTTCCCTCCGAATCGTAATAGATCAGGTCGGGCCGGTTATCATTATTCAGATCTTCAATAGCTTCATAAACCGCTACATCTCCAACGATAGTGCCTGCCAGCGAATAGTTTAATTTTGCAGTAGTTTTGTCATACAGTGGTAACTGGCCAACAGCTGCTCGATTTTGATGGATAACCATCGTGTCAATGCGGCTTCCCACGCCTATCTGGTAGCTGTATTCAGGCTCGCCATCGCCATTGAGATCGTAAAGAAAATCATAATAGTTCGAAGGCAGCACTGCCGCAGGCGGCTGGTAGGAGATGGCGCCTATAGTTGAATTGTTTTTATAGACCTTACCGTCGTTTATAAAATCCAGTTTGCCGTCATTATCCACATCCATTACGCGGATGACGTCAGGCCCGGTTATCGGCGTTGTCAGCGGCGATGTAAAGGACGTAATACCAAGGTATCCGGGGACGGACTGATTTTGGCGTACTGTTACCACTCCGCCAGCTCCCTCTACGGTGAATATATCCAGTTTTCCGTCGCCATCAGCATCATTCAGCGACAAAAAAGAAATGAAATGGTCAGTCGGATCGAACCCGAAGAAAAAACCGCTATTAACATTAAAGGTGGTGTTGATCCTATTGGTCATATTGCGGAAAATATGGTCGCCGGTCACCAGGTCTAAGCGGCCATCCCTGTCAAGATCCAGGAATTGCCCTGAACCGGTAGCGGCAAAGGTTTGATATGCAGCAAACTGGATATTTCCCTTGGTTGAAGTGTTGAGATAGTACCCGGATGCATAATCACCTTGCACGACGATGTCAGGCAAACCGTCATTATTCAGGTCCGCTATTTGGAGACTGCTAAACGAGATCGGGTCAGCGAGACTTAGTACTTTTGTAAAAAGTGAACAATCGATTGGTTTGGACTGTCCGACGTTGTGCTGTATGGCTATCTGGCCGTTAGTATTATCGATGTAGATCAAGTCAGTGAAACCGTCGCCATCGAGGTCCGCGAACCGGATAATGGTACCGGGCATAGGGACGGTCAGCGAAAGCCTGAAGTCGGACGACTCAATATTTTTCTTTGCTGTAAAAAGGCCTTTAAAGTATGACGTAGACCGGCCGGTCCGATTAATAGCGGGGATTGCCACGGAGAGCAGGCAATTTATTGCGCCTGCGGGTACAACAGCATTGATAACCGTGTCGTTTATTGATTGTATTTTTGCCGGCCGGTATCCGAAGAAAACCTTTACGCCTGAGGGATCATTAGTAAAATTTCGACCTTTGATGGCTATCACGCTTCCGGCTTTTGCCGTCATTGGTGAGAAGGAATTGATGACAGGTATATTGGGAGGCTCATCCCTCGCGATGAACAAACCTGAGGATTCCGTAGTAGCGACAAGGTCGGGCAAGCCATCACCGTTCAGGTCGGCGGCTTGTATGTAGTCAGGCCCGGCGCCGATATCTATCTGGATCGGAATATCAAAAAAAGAACCCGAAGGATCGTTTTTGCTATAGATATTACGCAATATGGTGATGGTGGTGCTTTTTGAATTGGTGATCAATATGTCAGGTTTCCCATCGCCATCCATATCTGCAATTTTAATGCTGAACGGAGTGGCTCCGGTAGCCATAGTCGTAAGCAGTGAGAATGAACTGCTGTTCAAAGTGCCTGGCGTCGAATTGTTTTTGTAGATCAGTAGCTTATTAGTGTATGTAGTTACCAAAAGGTCCGGTTTACCATCCTGGTCAATATCCGTAACCGCTACGTCGGTTGATCCTTGCCCGATATCCATTGTAACGGCACTAAACGACGGGCTGCCGATGCTCCCTATATTTCGGAAAAAGGTGATCGTGTTGTAAGCATAATCTGTGGCTACAATATCCGGCTTTCCGTCGCCATCCAAATCGGCGATATAAAAACTTGCATTCCCACCCTCAAACGGTGCCGTTGCAGCTTCGGAGAATGAAGAAGCGCTTAACTGTCCCGGCTGTGAAGTATTTTTTAGGACTGCCATGTGAATGGCAAAACTGGGGCTAGGGTCTGGCAAGGCGGCAATAATATCCGGTTTTCCGTCGTTGTCGACGTCTCCTACAGCCAATACAGCACCACTTGCCTGGAAAGGCAGACTTATCTGCGTAAATGTCGCTGCTGAAAAAGCTAATCCTGCCTGCGCATTATTTTTGAGAATACTTATTGTGCCCGCAGTTGCTACAATATCCGGCTTTCCATCGCCGTCAATGTCTTGTATCACCACTTTGCTAACGTTCCCCGGCATGGTAATATCTACCTTGGGATCAAAGGTTGCAGCGTTTACGTCACCGCCCGTGGTGCCAATATTTCGGTACAGCGATATCTTGCTGCTGTTTGATACCACGATATCTATTTTCCCATCGCCATCAATGTCGACGCAAGCCACTGCAGCTTGAGGACTCGATACTTTAATGGTGCTATTGATCTCAAAATTACTCGCGCCAAGCTTATCTTTCAAGGAAAATGAACGGTCGAAGAACTGGCCAGATGTTCCCAACAAGCCGTTCGTTATATTTACTACGCTAATTTTATTATAGCCTGATGTGATTGGCACCTTTACGACCAATTGGCTGGCGGTTGCCGATACGAGGGTCGCTGCGGTACTGCCGAAAAACACCACATCATTTACTGTTGAAGGAGCAAAATTGCTCCCGTTAATTGTTACCGTTGCACCGGCAGGTCCTGAAGCCGGGCTAAAGGAACTGATGACAGGCGCTTGCGCATAAATTTCCCCAACTGTGGTCAGTAATAAAAAGAAGGTAAGCCATGCCTTTGCCCACAAATATCGCATCGTTTAGGTTATTTTGTTGTAAATAAGTATAGGAGAGCGTTACTGCCTATAAAAATAATAATCGCCCGCCAATTATCGACTTGTTGTAAAACAAAATTCTTGCCACCCCGCTGTCCGACGTTTGTAACTTCGGAATTTTTTGCGTGGAGTCTCAGGCTACAAGCATACGCGTTCGAAGTCAGAGACTTCGAACAGCATTTTGCGTAAAAAAATAAGGCACAAGTCTTAGTCGCACATTGCCAATACTTGCGCCAGGTGTGAGATTAATCAATAATTTAGCCATATGAAAACTGCATTTTACACCGCCTTTCTGCTCTTAGCCACTGGTGTTTGCATGGCGCAAACCCAGGCAGATAAATTATCGCTTGAACGTACCACAAAGGCGATCCGCGATGCCTTCGCCCGCGGCGACGTCGATGCGATCGTCGCCCTGCACCATCCCGGCATCATCAAATATTTCGGCGGCAAAAACGTCGTAAAAGGCCGCGACGAACTGCGTAAAGGTCTCATCGCCACGTTTCGGAACGTCAAAATGGAATTCGCAGCAAACACCGTCGAAAGTACCGTCTTCAACGGATCAACGGCCATCGAGACCAGCATTTTCACCTTTAAAGTGATCCCCAAAAACGGCGGAAAAGTTACCTTTTCCAAAGGCCGTTCCATGGTCGTCTATGTAAAATATAAACCCAGTCCCACCGGATGGGCCTCCATCAGGGAGATGGCCCAGGCAGCGCCCTGAGGCTCAGTTTGCTGTTTGCAGTTTTGAGTTTGCAGTAAAATTCTGTTCATTCTTCAATTCTGTAAATTCTGATTCAGACAATAAACGCCGACATCATCCATTGAGCAGGCATCACGGTGTTTGACTGGCAAAGTTCAGAGATGGCTTCGTTCCTCGCCATGACGGTTTTTTTAAACGTATAACGTATCACGTAAAGCGTACAACCTATCGCCCAACCAATCCTCCGACCTCCGCTCTCCGACCTCTGACTTCGAAAACTTTCACCGACCAAAATCACCCGTTCACCGGGTAAAACATGCCGTACATCTAATAGTGGCTTTTGGGGTGTAACGTTTACACGGGGTGCCCGTCTTATGGTTGTAATTTGAAAGAAAAAAGAAATTAAATAATTGACACTCAATAACATTAAATATCATGAAAACTAAAATTTTAACCTTTGTAACTGTTGCAGCAATGGTTTTAGGTGTAGGAACAAAAGCACTGGCCGCCAATAATGACAGCGCAAACAACCACGAGGTTAGCACCGTTTTGAACAACGTGAGCAAGATCAGCAAAATAGAAGTTCGCGGTAACGTAGCCATTTACGTATCGGACAACGACGCCGACCAGGTAAAGGTTTACAACAAATATTATGAAGAAAGCGCGCTGGTGCAGAGCCAGAACGGTACGCTGCGCATCTCATCATACGCCGACCAGAAATTGGTGGTGTGGGTAAAGGCAGCCGACCTGCGCGAGATAGTAGCTTATGACAACGCTGAAGTAAGGTCATTCGGCAAACTGTCGCCGATAGCTTTGAAAGTGACTTTGAACAACAACGCTTACGCTAAGCTCGACGTTGACGGTTACGGCATGAACATTACGGTTAACGACCGCGCCAAAGCTGACCTGGTGGGCACTGTGAACAACTGCACTTTGAAATACGCTCAGTCGGCCACAGTAAACAGCACCGAGTTCGCCGCCGCGCACATGACCCGCGTGGTTGACGCTCGCGCCGCCAAAGACGAATACGCAGGCATATAAGCAAGCCCTCGCTCTAAACGAGTTCAACATAAATATAATCTGCAAAGCCTCCCGATTCAGGGCGGCTTTTTTTGTTGCACAGCTATTTGATTATCGCCGCTCAGTCGCCGCGTGGCTCTTTGTCACTTTTGCTGGCGCACAAAAGTGACCAAAATGCGCTTTTGTCACCGTCAATGCCTTCTAAGTCGCGCGTGGCTTAGCTGCAAACCGGCAAAACCTGGCACGCAAAAGTTTTGCAAGCAAAACTTGCTTCCGCCTGCAACCGCACTGCCCCGCATTGTCTTGCCGCTTTCATCCGAAGGCCGCGCCGGTGACGGTTTCCCGGGACAAAAGGAGCGGTGGGCTAAATGTCGTGAACGTGCGGGCCGGGGCAAAGGCGTGTCCCGATAGCTATCGGGGGACGAAGCAACCTCGTAGCTGTGCTTGCGGACTATGCATGGCGACGAGGTTGCTTCATCCCGAAGTTTCGGGATTCGCAATGACATAGTTTTTTAGTTTTTGTCTTGATTCCTGGTTCTTGGCTCTTGACTCTAAAACCCTATCTTTGATTGTAACCAAAACACCTCAGCCATAGTCCAATA
>JAFDZL010000381.1 GCA_018266935.1 Bacteroidota bacterium
CAGCTTTGTTATTCGTCGCAGTGCTGTTGCAAAACTGCAAAAAAGAAGCTAGTCACAGCGCTGTCGCCCCGCCCAGCCAGGGTATGTACGCCCTGGTTAACGACACGGCCTGGACAGCCGTGACTGTGACCGCATCGCTGGAGTACAACCTTAGCACGGGTAAAATTTTTACCTGCCAGGGGACCATGGGTAGTAAGATCATACAATTGATAGCCGTCCAAAACAATGTTGCCGCGGGTAACGATTTTCCGATCGGTCCGTCAAACAACAGCTCGGATAGTTTCGGTTATTTCATCCTGCCAGTACACCGCAACCTTACCGAACAAAACACCACCCCGGGCAACACTGCCGGCACCAGCCTGGTGATAACCGCCATTGACACGGCTAACCGGCTCATCTCCGGCACATTTACATTTCCCCAGGCAGATACTGCTTACGATGCCTTTGACAATGTGATCGCGGTAACGAGAAACCAGATTACCAACGGGTTTTTTAAGAAGGTGCATTACGTGTATACGCCGTAGTCCTGAGTAATTCTAAACGTTATCTTCTTGCACATCTCCCCATCTATCCGCACATTTGCACATCTCAAATTATCTGAATGATCGGACACAACAGGATATTGATCGTCGGCGGGGGGAGCTGGGCCACTGCTATTATCAAAATGCTCAGCGATAACCCGGTTGAAAAGGAAATATCCTGGTGGATGCGCAGCGAACAAGCCGCGGATCATGTGCGGCAGTTCGGGCATAATCCCAATTACCTCAGTTCGGTCGAGATCAAGGTTCCTGCAAAAAATATTTCAACCGACCTGAAATCACTGATCAGCGACGCCGATATCGTGCTGCTCGCCGTTCCCGCGGCTTTCTTAAAAGAAGCGCTAAAAGACATTACCGCAGCTGATTTCAAGGGTAAAAAAGTCGTTTCGGCCATCAAAGGCATTGTGCCGGATGAGAATATGATCATTGGCGAATTCATCAACAAACGTTACTGCATTTCGTTCGATGATTTTATGGTGATCAGCGGCCCCTGCCATGCAGAGGAAGTCGCGTTGGAGAAACTGTCCTACCTCACCATCGCCTCCGGTGATACCGGGCTGGCCGCCGAATTCGCGGGAATGATCAGCACCCGCTATATCAATACCATCGTTTCCGACGATATCTGGGGCACCGAATATGCCGCTGTGCTTAAAAACGTTTATGCCGTAGCCAGCGGTATTTGCCATGGGGTAGGGTATGGGGACAATTTCCAGGCGGTGCTGATCTCCAATGCCATCCGCGAGTTGGA
>JAFDZL010000382.1 GCA_018266935.1 Bacteroidota bacterium
CTCGGCAAACAATGATGTGGTAACTGCGGTAAACTTGCCATTTTGCTGGAAAGGCCTTAATACGCGCAGCGAATCCCAGTATTTGGTGGCCACAAAATAACTTATCGACGGGTTGATCAGCAGCGTTTTGGGTCGAACAGGAAATCCGTCGGCCAGCACATGCTGCTGGATCACCGTTATCAGCGATACGATAGCTACCAGGTATTTGAGTCGGGGCTTAATGGATCTCATAGTTTAAAACAGTGCAAACGTATCGCGCATCCAGCGCCCTTCGTAATCTTTATACTTCTGGTTGATCTCGTGCGCCAGGTTCTTGAACACCATAATGTGTTTTTTACCCGGGATCAGGTTGTAAGTGCCGTATTCGGCGCCTGGTGGTGCAAACGGGTCGAGCAAGCCGATACCGATCAGTGAAGGGCAAGTAATGTTCGGCGCGAAATTCCGGCCGTCGTAATAATCCAGGTTGCTCATCACCTTGTCCATCGTCAGACCGGGCTGCGTGGCCACGTATTTTTTAAAGGCGCTCATCGGCCAATCGACTTCACCCGCGATCCCGCGCATGTCGCACATGATCGGGTTTTGCGCCGAGCATAAATTCACGCGTTTATCCACCCCGGCAACCGCGAGGGCCAGGTAACCGCCCATACTGCCGCCGGTCACCAGTATATTGTCATGCCTCAGGTTCGGGCGCGAATAGATAAAATCGATACAGCGCACGCAATCCATGATCACGCCGCGCATCACGTATTTATCACGGTCCTCAATACGATAGGAAATATATTCATCCCGGCGTGTATTGATCTCATCGCGGCTGTTGCCCTGCCCGCGGACATCCAATGTGATAATCGCCAGGTCGTCGTCGAGGCCCAGCATCGGGTCAACGCTTACCTGGTAACCCGGCAGGCCCAGCAGCACCGAAAACTTGCGGTTCTTATTCTTCGTTTTAGGCACGGTCATATACCCGCGGACTGTATAGTTGTCGAGTGACTGGAACTGGATCAGATAGACCTCGCGGTTGTCCTTATCCATTTTGGGCTGCCGCGTCATCTTGAAACCAGGCGTTACTTTCGCCAGTTCCGCTTTGGTATTGTCCCAAAACTGGTCGAAGTCCGCAGGCTTGCTGTTTTCCGGCCGTATTTCCTGCGGGCGGATACCGAAAGCCCGCCGCGTCGTATCGTCATAATCGGATACGTTGATCATAAAATTGATCTTATAAAAGCCGGGTTTCAGCTCGGGCAGATGAAAATCGTAGTTTTCGTTCGAGTTTTGGCTGATCTTCACGCTCTGCACCTTGTCGGCCACTTTATCGCCTTTTTCGGTCGTTACCAAATAGCTTACCGTACCCGTCTGGTCTTTATTGGTCGGGTTGCTTACCGTGAAAGTAAAATAGGCCGATCCGCTGAAAATAGCGTCCTTATCGTGCGCGACCACTTCGGTACTGATGTCGCCGCTATTGGTTTCTTTCTTTTCCTGGGCCGATAACTGCTGAACGCCGAAAAGGGACAGCATAAATAGCAAACCCAAAGCCCTGTATGAGCCGGAAAAATTGCAGAATTCAGGTCGATCGGACATAAGCGGGTCTATTGCTTTGGTTTCGCCTTTACCAGGAAATCCGATTTACGGATAAAATGGTTCAAAGGTTCCTCGATAAATTTAAATAAAATTACAGACACCACGTTCAGCAGCACAAAAGCATAGCTAATATTCAGCCAATCGTATTCAAACGGCGAATGCCAATCCACGCCCCAGTGGTCATAAAGCACAAAGGTTTTATCGTTCAGCCAGTTGATGCCGTTGTAAATGAACACGTACATAAAACCCAGGTGGATGAGGTAAAATATATACGAGCTTTTGCCCAGCAATTCAACAAAACGCGTGGCTAATATTTTCTTCATCAGGGTGGTTTCTGTGATCAGTCCGTAGAAGAAAGTCGCGATGGACATCGCCAGCAAATAGTTATTAATGATAATACCCAGCGGATGGTGCAACCCGGCCGACCATCCCGGCGGAATGGGCAGCAGCGACATGAGCCATACGCAAAAGAAGATCATGAAAAACCCGATATAAGTGAACTTCAGTTTATTCTTTCTCTGCAAACCGTTCTTGCGGATCATTAACGCCAGGCGTATCCCCACGAAAAATTCAAAGCATCGCCCGAAGAAGGTATAGAGCATCATAAACGTGAAATCACTGAAAAATCCATACCAGTTGATGTTGCGGAAGATGACCACCATCAGGAAACCGAACCCGGTGAGCGATAATATCTGCAAATAGTACTTTCGGTATTTGATGATGATATAGAATATGATCGGGGCCGAGAAATAGAAACATTCCTCAAGCGTAAGCGACCATCCCTGTGCCACGCCGGTAAAAACCAGCTGGTGAAAGAACCCGCGCACGAAGGTGATATGCATAAAGAACAGCCCTATTGCGCTTGGGAAACCGTTGACGATGGCCGGATCACGGGTGAAGCCGTAAACCACGAAAGCTGCCGCGGTGATGAGGAAATACATCGGGTAAATACGGGCGACACGATTCTTCAGATACTGCCTGAACCATTCGCCCGTGAGGTGAAAATTATCATAATACCTAAAGGCGATCAGGAAGCCGGACAGCACGAAGAAAATAGTCACGCCAATATGAAATTCGAGGAAAAAGCGCTGCACTCCGTGCGAAAAGCTTTTATCGAAAGTGTATTCATAGTGCGAAATAAATACCAGGTAGGCGGCCAAAGCGCGCACCCCCGTCAGGGCCGGTATGTAATTCTGCTGTTCGCGTTGTGACAAAACTTCGATTTTTGCGCTTTGTACGCTGTTTAGTTGTTCCGGGTTGAAATTTAAACAATAATAAAAAATTATCCTATAACCGGCCAGGCGAAGGGCTGGGCCGTTGATATGTTGAAAGATTGCTGTCCCGGCATTTAAAAAGATAATGACAATATTGCAGCTGTTGTATCCGTTTTGTTACATTTAAGCGCGATACCCTTACCATGGACAAACAGACCCTATTTGCAATGCTGCAAAGCATTCGTGAACGTTATATGCTTGGGCCGAAAATCGGCGACTACGAGATCGGCGCCCGTGTCGACTTTGCCTTAAGCAAGGAATTGATCAAACGATCGGAAGACGGGAATTTTATCATCACGGATAAAGGCATCGACCTGCTGGAGGGCAGGCTAAAATGGGAAGATATCTGACTACCGCAAACCAATTGACATTTCATATCCTTATATTAAATTTACTTGTTAATTTATTGTAACCTGAACTTGCCCCTGCGTTACAATAAAAATACCCTTGCTAAATTAACATGGATAAAGATTGTATTGTCCAGATGCTTCATCATATCAGGGACGACAAGTACCTTGGCCCTAAAACCGACGATTACCCCATCGGCGAGCGCATAACTTACGCGCTTGAAAAAGGCCTGATTTGCCGTTCAGAAAGAGGCAATTTTATTGTGACGGAAAAGGGCCTCGGCTTGCTGGAGGAAAAGGTGGAGTGGGAAAATTTGTGATTCATTGCCGTCTGTTTTAGCTGACGGGAACGCATCACAACCCCGAACCCTGCACAATCCCTCTATCCGCAATCGTCTTATCGATATAATGTTGAATCTCGGATTTCTTCAATCCCCAGTTGGGTGCGATGAGCAGATCCATATCCGAAAGGCCGAACAAACGCTGTATCACCACATCCGGGCGGACGAGCGGCAATAATTCGCATAAAAAGTCGGTGTATTCCTGCAGGCTAAATAGCTTGAACGGTTCGCGCTTGTACTTCACGCCCATTACCGAGCCTTCCACAATATGCAGGTGGTGGAACTTGACGAATTTGATCTGCGGGAAACGATTGATCTCGTCAGCGTATTTCAGCATCATTTCCTTCGTTTCCCAGGGGAAACCGAAAATGGTGTGCACGCAAATATCCAGCGGGCTGTGTTGCACTAAATTCAGCGCATTTACCAGGTCGCCGTGCAGGCAGCCGCGATTGATCTGTTTTAAAGTATCATCATAGATCGACTCCATGCCCATTTCCAGGTCAACATCGAAACGATCAGTATAGCTTTCCAGCAGCGCGATCTTTTCGGCGTCGATACAGTCCGGCCGTGTGCCTACCGAAAGTCCGACGATATTTTCGGTGTTGATGCTCAGCGCTTCGTCGTACAGCATTTTGAGGTAATGCGTCGGCGCGTAGGTGTTGGTATTCGGCTGGAAATAAATGATGAACTTATCGGCCTTATTACCTTTCTCGGCACGCTCCATGCCTTTGATCACCTGTTCGCGCAGCGTGGGTGTTTTGCGTGAAACCTCGGGCGTAAACGAATCGACATTGCAATAGGTGCAGCCGCCATAGCCCTTTGAGCCGTCGCGGTTGGGGCAGGTGAAACCGCCATCCACAATTACCTTGAACACGCGCTGCCCGTTGTACTTTTCGCGCAGCCATGCACCGTAATTGTTGTAGCCTTTAATGCCTTGTTGTAAGAGGGATTCCACCGATTATTGAAAATGATTACACCGATTAGTTTTTGATTACACCGATGTTTTTGTGATTACACCGATGAGCAAAGATACGAAAAATGATGCCGGTCATTATTCTACCGCCTTCTCTTACCGAAATTTGCGGTTTTGCAAAACTAAAACGTGTTATCTCTGTCATTTAAACGCCCTTCGGCCGCAGTACAATCCAATAATAAAAAACCTGTTATTACCTGGCTGATCATTGGCGCAATAATGCTTATGATCCAGGTATTGCTTGGCGGTATTACGCGACTGACTGGTTCCGGTTTGTCGATTACGGAATGGAAACCTTTGATCGGAGCATTGCCGCCGTTGAGTAAAGCGGAATGGGTACAAAGTTTTGAAAAGTACAAGCAAATAGCACAATTTAAAAAGCTCAATAGTCATTTCACGCTGGCCGACTACCAGGCTATTTTCTTTTGGGAATGGCTGCACCGCGAATGGGCCAGGTTGATGGGCCTGGTATTTATCATTCCCTTTATCGTTTTTCTCGTTAAAAAAAGGATTGACCGGAAAATGGCGGGACCGCTGGTCATTCTTTTTCTTTTAGGCGGATTGCAGGCCGTCATTGGCTGGCTGATGGTAAAAAGCGGGTTAAACGATAACGATACGCGTGTCGATCATATCCGTTTGGCGGTCCACTTTATATGCGCCTTGCTCCTTTTAACCTATCTTGTTTGGTTCACCTTAAAACTACGCGTGCCGCCGGGGCAGGTACAAAGCGTACCTGAATTGAAAAAGCTGAACATTTTTCTTTTGTTGTTATTGTTCTTTCAATTGATTTACGGCGCCTTCATGGCCGGGACGCACGCGGCGCTCTATGCGCCCTCATGGCCGGATATCAATGGTGTTTATGTGCCGGCCGGAATGATGGCTAACGGAAATCTCTCGTATAATTTACATTCCGATCCGCTGACGATACAATTTATACACCGCACGCTGGCATACGCCATAGGCATTACAACGATCATCTGGTTCTTCAAAAGTGCGAAAATCAACCGCGATAGCTGGCTGTACAAAATACGCTGGTTACCGTTGTTATTGGTTGCGGTACAGGTAACGCTCGGGATATTAGCCCTGGTCAACAGCCCTCTCAAAACCGCGGTGTATTATTCAGTGGTCCACCAGTTCACCGCGATGCTGCTTTTAATATCATTTGTGGTTACCATATACCTCAGTAAAGGCAGGCCAATTATTGCGAACGATTGATATTGAGGGTTTTTACGCAGTAAATACCGTTAAAACACTGGACTGATTCTCCATTATTTGACCCATTTTTGGCCATACTTTTAACCTAAATTCAAAAAAACTATGGCATCGTTCACAGCACGACTTGAACTCGTTAACGCCGACCCCGGCGACTACACCCTGTTGCACCAGGAAATGCGCGACAGGCAATTTTATATCGCTATCCAATCATGCGGGATATGGTATGATCTGCCGACCGGAGTATATGAACGCGATTCCACAGAACAGCTGGGGATAGTTTTTGATGACGCCGC
>JAFDZL010000383.1 GCA_018266935.1 Bacteroidota bacterium
CGATAAGGCGGTTGCCCAGAAGTCGTCGCGGATATTGCAATTCATTATGACGCGGTTTCCGCAGAACTACCTGGACGAGATCGGCTACTTAATAAAACATCTCCCGGATGTGGAATGCTCGGGCTGCCTCAAACACTATGCGCGGATTATGATGCGGATCACCTCGCCGGAAGTATCCAAAGAAGTGCGGAACAAGCTGAAGGAAATTAACCTCGAACCGATCGCCGAGCTTTGTTTCCAATGGCTTAATGACGCCAAAATGCTGACTGTAGTGCGTGCTTCAGCGGCAGAGGCCCTGTTCAATATGCGCCACCGGTACCCATGGATCGCAGAAGCGCTATCAAATAAACTCGAAGGGCTGGCGGATAACGCAGCTCCTACGCTGAAGGCAAAGGCCGGCTATATTTTAAGCTACCTGCACTGCGAAGATTGAACCCCGGCCCCCAAAGGGGAGCATTTGCTTATCTTAGCATTGAAATGCTTACCAAAGAAGGTTTGATCCGGGAGATCAGCAAAACGCTCGTTAAAACCAAGGTTGAAAAGCTTACGGCTATACTGGATGGGCAGCAATTCGCGCTGCGCGAACTGATCGACCTTACTTTTTATGAGGATGCAGCTATAGCCTTCCGCGCCGCATGGATACTGGAAAATCTTTTCCTGAAAAAACCTGAAACTTGCAACGCCGACCTGGACTACCTGGTATCGCGCCTGCCTGAAGTGAAGTATCCCAGCTGCCAGCGGCATTATGCCAAGATCATAATGCATATCACGGCGAAAAAGGCACCCATTATGATCAGGACAAAACTTGAATCAATAGATTTTGAACCTGTTGTAGCAAAATTGTTCGACTGGCTCATTGATCCCGGAGTACTTATCGCTGTAAAAGTGTTTGCTTCAGACGCGCTGGCCAACCTGCGGCATCGCTATCCATGGATAACGGAAGAACTGAGGGAACAGGTAAAATTCCTGATGCGCAATGGCAGCGCGGCGATGCAAACGAGGGGGAAAAAATTACTATCGCTGCTTTGAGTTGGCACTGGGCAGTTTGCCGTTGGCAGAATTGCACTGCGCACGGCAAACTGTAAACTCCCTTAAGCCTCCGGCTTATCCTCGCCATGCAGGTGCGTACTCACATGATAATGGTGCAGTTTGGCATGGATAGCAGAGTCATTATCATCGGCGTAGGCGCCATAAGCGTTAATGAGCACCCCTTTCAGCTTGTTTTTGGGTGAACTGATGGCGTAAACGATCGACATATCCGAAGGGTTACTTTCCCCTTCAAAACGATAAAATTCATCGATCTCAAAGTCATCAGCGCTCATATGTATATCACGTTCCCTGTCATCGATAGTGTCTCCGTCAAAACTCAGGTTCACGGTATAGCCACGCTGTGCCAGGTCGTTGGTGGCATCCACCAGGGTGTCGTAATTTTTCATAGTTTCCGAATTTAGACCTGCGAAGTTTTGAAAACTTCGCAGGTCTATCAGACAAAATAACCCCCGAATACCTATGTTGTTTTGAAGAAGGATTGTTTTTAGATTTAAAAACAATGCATGGTCAGTTAGATCATTACAAAAAACTATGGGGTTTATCGGATGACGGTGATCCTTTCACCTCGTATTCGGGTTTGCTGCAGCCGGTGTTGTGCGAAGGTGTTGAATGCATGATAAAAATCGCCCGCCGTGAAAAAGATAAACAGAGCAACAGGCTAATGGCCTGGTGGAATGGCACCGGTGCCGCGCCGGTGCTTCGGTATGATGAAACCGCGATATTAATGGAACGAGCCACAGGTGAGCTGTCGCTTTCCGAAATGGCCAAAAATGGCCGGGCTGACGAAGCCAGCCTGATCATTTGTTTGGCTGTCGCCAGGCTCCATGCACATCCGGGGCCCTACCCGGAATTCCTGATCCCTCTTGATCAAAAGTTCGGCAGCCTGCGAATCGCCGCCCGGCGAGTGGGCGGCATATTTGCCCAATGCCTTGAAATAGCTGATCAATTATTAGCTGAACCGCAAGAGATCGTCGCCCTGCACGGTGATATCCATCATAGCAATGTTCTCGACTTCGGCGAAAAAGGCTGGCTGGCCATCGATCCTAAAGGATTGACCGGCGAGCGCGGATTTGATTATGCCAATATTTTCTGTAATCCTGATAAGGCAACTGCCATAGCCCCGGGGAGGCTGGAAAAACAAGTAAGGGTTGTTTCTGAAGCAGCAGGCCTTGATCCCAAACGTCTTTTACAGTGGATAGCGTCCTGGGCCGGGCTGTCGGCAGCGTGGTCTAAAGAAGATGGCGATGATTCAGGTACCGCAATAACTGTCGCCGGAATAGCATTAAACAAACTCCGTGATATTAGTTAGTTTTGAACCGTAAACCATAGTATTATGGCATTCGATGAAAAATTAAGCGATCGGATCAGGGAAGCATTGGCAGAGGTACCTGTAGTGGAAGAAAAACGGATGTTTGGCGGCGTATGTTATATGGTGGACGGAAAGATGTGCGTTGGGGTAGTAAAGGACGAAATGATGTGCCGTGTTGGCCCGGATATTTATGAGGAAGCGCTTAAAAAACGTGGCTGCCGCGAGATGGATTTTGCGGGAAAACCTATGGATGGTTATGTCTATGTAAACGGAGACGGTATGCAAACCAGCGAGCAGTTTGCTTACTGGATCGGCCTGTGCCTTCAATACAACCCCAAAGCAAAAGCAGCAAAAAAGAAATTAACGAAATAGTGCTACCGTGAAGATCAGCAAAGAAACTCTTGATTTTTTACGTGACCTGTCACACAACAACAACCGCGATTGGTTTAACGCTAATAAGGACCGTTACCTGGCCTCACAAGCCAATATGATCAGATTCACAGAAGCGCTGATCGCCGAAATGTACAAACACGACCGCATTGAAATCAAAACCGGCAAGCAAAGCATTTACAGAATATACCGGGATGTCCGGTTTTCGAACGATAAATCGCCTTACCACACTTGTTGGGACGGTCACATGCATCGCGCCACAAATAAGCTTCGCGGGGGATACTATTTTCACATTGCGCCTGGGAGTTCGAGCGCCGACGGCGGATTTTTCGGCCCCGAACCCGGCGATCTGAAAAGGATAAGGCAGGATATTGACGCGAACTACGATGATTGGCTTAAACTATTGAACAGTAAGTTATTTGTTCAAACATTTGGCAAACTTCGGGGGCAGCAGCTAAAGTCGATGCCAAGGGGATATCCTGTAGCACATCCGGCTATAGACATATTGCGTCATAAGCAGTTTATTTTAAAACATGAGTTTTCGGACAAGGAAGTCTGCAGCGAGGATTTTGCTCACCGGCTGTGCGACACCTTTAAAGCCATGCGCCCATTCTTTGATTATCTGAGCGAGGTACTGACAACGGATGTAAACGGTGTTTCTTTACTGTAACAGCAATTTGGCCAAAATCATCGGCCAGCGCCACGCTTACATAAGCGATTGCTAACGGAACAACCTCTCAGTAACAGATAAAAATTTTCCATTAGTTTAATTTACATTAATCAAAGATTAAAATTTCAAAAAATATTAACTTTGGTAAGATGGGCTGGGTTTTCGACCAATCCCGTTCTATAATTAACATAGTAATTGAGACGAAAAATAGCGTTGGCCAGGCCATACAAAAGAGCGGAAAATTTTTACCATTCGCCTGAACATGTATTAACGGCTTTCGTATAAGCGAATTTACTAACCAATGAAACCTGTGAATAACTATAGATGCCGCTCCTGCCTTCCCTTTGCCGAATGCTTACCCCCCTATCAAGAGAATCATTGGCGTAAGTTTCCGTTAGTTTTTATAAAAATTAGCTGATCCGGACCAGGTTGTTATGAAAATAATAGGCTGGTAATAACGGGGCATTCGAGGTTAAAATGGAGTCGAGAGGCAAGCCACGAACGTTGTCAAATGAAGAAGGGATATTAGTCGAAACCATTCTTCACCAGGAGGCGATTATCAATTGCACTCCCGACCTGATATGGTCTGTGGACAAGAACCTGCAAATCATTATTGCGAATCAGGCCTTCTCCGATTCGATCAAAAGCATTACCGGCGCGGCGGTCCGCCGGGGTGACGAAGTACTTATTGCGGCATTCGGGAGCGAACAATTGGATAAATGGAGATCGTATTACCTGAGGGCATTGAACGGCGAACAGTTTACGGTCAAAGAGCATGCCTACAACCCCGTGAAACAAGCCACTGAATACAGCCTGATCTCTTTAACGCCTCTGACCGGTCACGGCAATGAAGTGATCGGCGTTGCCTGTCATTCGAAGGATATAACGCCTGATACTCTAAACCTGAAGGCCCTGGAAAGCGCCGTAACAAGGCTGGAAAAAATCATGGATTCGTCGATGGATATGATCTGCGCAATTGATGAAAACGACCATATCCTGAGTATTAACGCTGCTTCAGAAAAGATATTGGGCTATAAACCCGAGGAAATGATCGGCAGGAAATTGTTCGATTTCCTTTACTCGGGAGACCTGGAAAAGACCAAAAAAATGGCGGCCAGCGTGATGGCGGGGAATGACGTAACCGATAATGAAAATCGTTATGTACGCAAAGACGGCTCGCTTGTTCCCCTGATGTGGTCGGCCCGGTGGGACCCAAAAGACAGGGTAAGATATGGTATAGCGCGCGATGCAACAGAACGAAGAAAAAGCGAAGAGGCGCTCATCGAGTCCGAAAAAAAGTACCGGTATTTATTTGATAACAACCCACTCCCTGCATTGATGTGGGACCTTGAGACCCTCCGGGTATTGGACTGTAATGAAGCAGCCGTTGCCAGGTATGGCTACACCAAAAAGGAATTGCTGCAATTAAGCGTTACGGACCTGTGCCCGCAGGAAGATGTGCCGCTGCTGGAAAAAGTAATTAAAGAGGATATCCGGGACAAAGAATTTTACCGGCACAACCTGAGACATCGAAAAAAGAACGGCGAGATCATGTACATGGATATAACCGGTCACGCCATGAACTTCGACGGCAAAAAAGTATCGCTCAAATTAGCCAACGATGTAACCGAAAGCCGATATTTCCATGAAATGGATAAATTGGAGCGCAAGATCCTTGAACTTAACGCCATGAAGTCCAAAAATTTGCCTGCAATTATCAATACTTACCTGTCAGGCATTGAAAACCTGCATGAGGGCCTGCTATGTTCGATGCAGTTGGTAAAAGGCAGCGCGCTTTACAACCTGGCGGCTCCGAGCCTGCCCCAGGCTTATCTCGACCAGATCGAGGGCATCCCGATCGGCAACAACGTCGGTTCATGCGGTACAGCCGCCTTCCTGAAGCAGAAAGTGATCGTCACAGATATTGAAAATGATTCGCGCTGGGCCGATTACAAGGACGTGGCCAAAAAATTTGGCTTCACCACGTGCTGGTCATTCCCTATCATTGACAACAATGGCGACGTGATAGCCACTTTTGCCTGCTATTACCGGGAAATAAAAGCCCCGGCGGCCCTCGAAGAAAATACCGTTCAGCGGGCAGCCGATATCTTACAGGTGCTTTTGGAAAATCATCAGCGCGAACAGGCGTTAAAGCTGAGCAATGAGCGTTTCGAATACGCAACTAAAGCCACATCTGATATTATATGGGATTGGAACCTGGAGACCAACGAGGTCTATTACTCCGGAAACATTGAATATCTATTCGGGCATAAATCAGGCTATAACAACGACAACCTGCCTTTTTATTTTGAACATGTGCACCCCGATGACAGGGAGCGGGTGATTCTTTATCCCGACCAGGTTAAGTATGGCACGATGGTGAACTGGAGCCAGGAATACCGTTTCAGAAAAGCGAACGGAGAATACGCTTTCGTGCTTGACAAGGGTATTGTGATAAGGGATAAAGATGGTGTCGGGCTGCGTATGATCGGCGCTATGCAAGACATTACGCGGATGAAGGAAAACGAATTGCAGGTAATGCGCCAGAATGAGCAGCTGATGGAAATTGCCCAGATCAACGCCCACGAGATCCGGCGGCCGGTAGCGACCATCCTGGGGCTGACGCAATTGCTGAATGAAAATTCGGTGACATCCGAGGCCGACAAACAGGTTTTGACCCATCTGAAAGCCGCCACCGACGAACTGGACGAGGTTATCAAACGGATCATCGATAAAACC
>JAFDZL010000384.1 GCA_018266935.1 Bacteroidota bacterium
CTGAAAGAAGCGTAGCTGAATCGATCTGTAGTAATCGTTTGTCCAGGTTTATTCCAAGCCGGTAGCCCAAAAGACCGCTAATATCCTGGTAGTAAGCAGGTATATATTTATCAGCGACCTTATTCGGCACGATCGGTCCGTAAAACTGCGGCCGGACGTCCTGTGCCGAGGCCGAATGGCCGAAAGCAACAAGCAGGAAAATAAACAGTTTTTTCATTTTTTACTTTTTAGATGATTTTGCTTTCGGGTTATATTCCAGCGCTAACTGTATCCAATGGTCAAAATCTTTTTGATTTTTAAAGCGTTCAGGGCTGATATAGATAAAGCCCTTCATATGCTTCCCGCCATGCACCATCGCCCTCGTGCCATTTTCCTCGACCAGTTGTTCAGTCAGTTCAGGATCAAGGCGCAGCATCAGTTCGTTGCCGCTAACGCTCACGCACATCTTATCATCCACCATAAACGTCACGCCGCGGAACATTTTCTTTTCTGTAACTTTTGGAACATCCATCAATGCTTCCCTGACCCGATTGGCCAGTTTTTCGTCGTAAGCCATAATTCAATAATACGAATTTAAGTGAATCACACGAATTTTTGCCTGTTCGTACAATTCGAAATAATTCGGGCAATTCGTGCTTATTTCTTTAGTTTATCGATCTTCTTTCTGATAACATTCCTGTCAGCTGAAGTTTTCGTCAGCTTAGATGCGGCGGTGAAATGCCGGATGGCTTTTTGCGTATCGACAGTTGCGTATAGTTCACCCAATAAGATATGATAAAGGTGACTATGATCAAGGCCAAGTTTCTCAGCTTCGATAATCGCCGCTTTGTTACCATAGACTTTGGCCAGCGCATAGGTACGGTTTAAGGCGGCGATAGGCGAGTACTCGACCATGAGCAAGCGGTTATATAAGCTTAGTACTTTTTCCCATTTTTCCGGGCTGTCCCGTTCGGCGGTATGCCAGTAGGCAATAGCGGCTTCCAGGTGATATCTTGATATCAAATCACCTTTTGCGGCCCTGTTCAAATAACACTCTCCTTGTTTAATTAACTCTTTGTTCCACAATGAAATGTCCTGATCTTCATAAAGTATTAGTTCGCCATTTTTATCTATCCGGGCTTCAAACCTGGAGGCATGGAAACACATCAGGGCTAACAGGGCATTTACCTCGGGTTTGTCGGTGTTTTTATTTTCGGTGAGCATATGCGTCAGGCGCATAGCTTCGAGACATAAGTCCTTCGTAAGGACAGTATTTCTGCTGGCTGAGTAATAACCTTCATTGAAAAGCAGGTATAAAGTAGTGAGCACAGTCTCGATCCTGTCACTGATCTCTGAACCGGATGGCATTTCGATCTTTACTTTATCCTGCTTCAGTTTTTCTTTGGCCCGGTACAACCGTTTATTTATCGTTTCCTTGTTGGTAAGAAATGCATCAGCGATCTCATCGATGCTGAAACTGCAAAGAATGCGCAGCGATAAGCCAATCTGCGACTCAGGCGGGATGCCGGGATAGCAGATGGCAAACATCATCTGCAATTGACTGTCGTTGATGTTAGTCGGCGAAAGATCGACCTCGATCTCGTGTGACTCGCCGGCACTATATTGAACCTCCGGCGATACCTTTTCATTGAAAATTGTATTGCGCTTCAGAAAATCCCTGGCTTTATTTTTGGCGACAACGTATAGCCACGCGGCCGGGTTAGCGGGGATTCCTTTCAAACCCCATGTTTCAGCCGCCAGCAGGAATGTATCACCGACGATATCTTCGGCGATAGTGATATGCTCTATTCCGAATAACCGGCAGAGTACTGCCGTTATCTTTCGGAATTCAGTCCGGTATAAATATGGAATCAGCTCTTTTTCCTGCATAAATAAAAAGCTTCTGCCGGCAAAATTAGCCGGCAGAAGCTATCAAATTTAAATTTTAACCATTTACCTGGATGATGTCGCGAATTTCAACATTGCCGCCTGCGTTAAGAATAGGGCAGGTTTTGGCCCATTCTGTAGCCTCTTCGATCGAATCGGCTTTGAAAATGCTAAGACCGCCGATAATTTCCTTGATCTCAGCGTAGGGGCCGTTGGTCACCACGTTGCCGGGTTTAATAACGCGCCCCTCGTTACCCAAACGCATGCCGGGAGAAACCAACTTATTTTGTGCAGCGATGCCGCCCATCCAGTTTTCCCATTCTTTTGAGACAACCATGTTGCCTTCAGCTGTCAGTTTGATCTCGCCCATAAGCTCAGACCGGTAAACCATTACAAATTCTTTCATGATCTTGACTTTCGCGGTTAAACTTAATTGGCGCCCATCGGGATAATGTCTCTTACTTCGACATTGCCGCCGAAATTCAGGATAGGGCAGCCTTTGGCTATCTCAGCAGCAGCATCAATGTTGCCGGCTTTTACAACGATGACCCCGGTTATAATTTCCTTGATCTCGGCATAGGGGCCGTTTGTTACCACGGCTGACGGTTTTACCGTTTTGCCATCGCCACCCAAGCGGGTGCCACTGTTTGCCAATTGACCTTTCGCTGCCATGCCGCCCATCCAGGCCTGCCATTGTTTCATAATTTCCTGCATCTCATCGGGTGAGTACTTTGCTTCAGGATGGAAATCGTTCCTGAAGATCATTGCAAATTCGTTCATAACTTTTAGTTTTTGTTTTTTGACTGAATGACGATCAGTATTGCGCTTATTGGACAGCAGGCATCAAATTTTTAATCTTCGTACTGATAAATGCCCCTGACTTCGATAGTTCCTTTGCCAACTATCGGCGCTTCTTTTACTATTTCAGCAGCTTCATCAATGGATGCGGCCCTGATGATAATATAACCGCCGATGATTTCGCTAAGTTCTACATAAGGCCCTTTGGTCACCAATTTTTTGTCGCGGATAACCCGGGTTTCTTTGCTCAGGCGGTTACCACGGCTCACCAGGATGTTCCTGGCGATAATGCCATCCACCCATTTCTCCCATACGGCCATTTTGGCGTTCATCTCATCCGGTGAGAAGTTAACTTCCGGTAATTCTTCGAGTCTGAAGATTAAAACAAATTCTTTCATAGCTTTTTAATTTTGGTTTTTGACCCGATGACGACCAACTTACACGTCATTGGACAAATTGCCAAAAAATATTTAAGAATGTGCCCCGAGACATTTAATTTATACATTTAACTTTTAAACCTGGCATCGTGAAGAAATACATCGTCCTGTTATTTGGCTTATTTGCACTGCAATGCGCAAAGGCGCAAAAGATCAACCCTGATTCCGTATTGAAGATTATGAACAAGGTTGCCAAATGGCAATTGCGCGATTGGAAAGAGCATGGCACAAGAGCCCCTTACTATGACTGGACCATGGGCGCATGTTATGCCGGTTATATGGACCTGGCGCAGGTGGCTACCTACTCCAATTACCTCGGCGAGATGGCAGCGATTGGCGACAACCTCGATTGGCGTACCGGCCCACGGCACACCATGGCCGACGACTATTGCGTGGCGCAAATGTTCTCGCAATTGTATTTAGTTTATAAAAGGCCGGAAATGATCGCGCAATGGCGGGCGCAGGCCGATAGCATCGCTGCTTTACCACATAACGAGTCGCTGGAGTGGAAGAATAATATTGCCGGCCGCGAGTGGGCCTGGTGCGATGCATTGTTCATGGGGCCGCCGGCGTTTGCATATTTATCAACGGCAACTGGTGATACGAAATATCTTGACGCAGCTAGTAAACTCTGGTGGAAAACAACCGATTACCTGTTCGATAAAGAGGAGAACCTGTACTACCGCGACAGCCGTTTTTTCGGTCAAAAGGAAGCTAACGGGAAGAAAGTATTTTGGTCGAGGGGAAACGGTTGGGTGATGGGTGGCCTGGTGCGGATGCTGGACAATATGCCGGAAGATTATGCAGGCAGAAAACATTTTGAAGACCTGTATAAAAAGATGGCCACTAAGATCGTCACGCTGCAAAATGCGGATGGTACCTGGCATGCGGCATTGCTTGACCCGCAAAGTTATCCCGTAAAGGAAGCCAGCGGCACGGGCTTTTATTGCTATGCGCTTGCTTACGGCATTAACCATAGGTTACTTCCTTATAGGAAATATCATGAATCGGTGGAAAAAGCATGGAATGCCCTGGCTGGATGCGTCCAGGCGGACGGCAAATTGGGCTATGTACAGCAGATAGGCGAGAAGCCCGAAAAAGTGACCGCAAACGATACCGAAACTTACGGGGTTGGGGCGTTTCTTTTGGCCGGTTCGGAAGTTTACCGGATGTTGCAAACGCATAAGTAAGTAAATCTGCGTTTTTCATTATCTTGCCCCTAATACACCAGGCTCATGGGCATCAGCGGAATCGTTACTTTTACTCTTGTACTTGCCGCGGTATTTGCTTACCTCAATCATCGGTTTATCAAATGGCCGCCCACCATTGGTATTATGGTGTTGTCCCTCGCAATGTCTATTGTGCTGGTAATGTGCGGGCAGATATTTCCTGCACTTGTGGATAAATCAAAGGAGCTCGCGGCTTCCATAAATTTCCGCGAACTGCTTATGAATTTTATGCTAAGTTTTCTGCTGTTTGCCGGGGCCATCCACGTCGATGCGGAAAAACTTAGAAAGGAAGCATGGCCGGTTTTGTTGTTATCGACGTTAGGCACCATTATTTCAACTACGCTTATTGGCGGAATGACTTGGCAATTATTTCAATGGTTTCATTTTCCAATTCCCTTTATTTATTGCCTGCTTTTTGGCGCCGTCATATCGCCGACCGACCCCATAGCCGTGCTGGCGATCCTGAGAAGGGCGAATATCCCGGAATCGCTGGATGTGAAAATATCAGGGGAGTCATTATTTAATGACGGCGTAGCAGTAGTCATATTTGTCACCTTGGTGGATGCAGCCCATTCTGGCATTTCAGCAGTTGATTTTGCGGATGTCGGAAAGTTGTTCATGCAGGAAGCGGTTGGAGGCTTGTTATTTGGCGCGATATTGGGCTATGCTGGTTATTTTGCTTTACGTTCGATAGATGATCACAATGTTGAAGTGCTTATAACTTTGGCTATCGTAGCAGGTGGTTATTATATGGCTGGCCATCTTCATATTTCGGGGCCGCTGGCGATGGTAGTTGCGGGTATAATAACCGGTAACAAGACCCGGCATGAAGCCTTGTCAGATACCAGCAGGGATTACCTCGGTAAGTTTTGGGAACTGATAGACGAAATATTGAACGCCATTCTTTTTATGCTCATCGGCCTCGAGATCCTGGTGATCAAAACGAGTACGATGCTGTTATTGATAGGCGTGATCAGTATTTTCATTACGCTGTTCGCCCGATGGATTTCTGTCTTTCTTCCTGTTTCGGCACTTCGCTTGAGAAGGCGCTTTGAAAAAAATTCGGTGGCAATATTGACTTGGGGCGGACTCAGAGGCGGGTTATCTGTCGCATTGGCGCTGTCGCTTGATCAATCCATGTATCGTGATGAATTCGTGGTGATCACTTACATTGTTGTTGTTTACTCCATCTTGGTTCAGGGTTTAACAATAGGCGGCTTTGCCAGGTGGTTGACGCGACACCCCTTTTGAAATTTATTCCTAAATTACCCGTCCAATGACGACTTTATGAACCTTTTAAAAAAAATACTTGCGTTGGCGTTTATCACCATTACCCTTAACTCATTCGCCCAAAGCGCCAAACACAAAACGTTCCATGTCATCGCGTTTTACAGTTACTATCACGACCTGGCGCATGTCAGTTTTGTGCACGACGCCAACAAATTCTTTCCGGACATGGCGAAGAAGTATAATTTCACCTACGATACAACGCAGAATTGGGACAATCTGAACGCCAAATTCCTGTCCAAATATCAGGTCGTGCTATTCATGGATTCGCGTCCGGAAAAGGCCGAACAACGCAGAGCCTTTCAGGAGTACATGAAAAACGGCGGAGGCTGGCTGGGTTTTCACTTCGCGGCATTTGCGCTGACACCGTCCGAATTCAATTCCGACTGGGATTGGTATCATTACCAGTTCCTGGGTTCGGGTCAATACAAGAGCAACACATGGCATCCGACGTCAGCAATATTGAGGAATGAAACCGGGAAAAGTCACCCGGTGACGAATGATATGCCTGCGACTTTCAAAACATCACCTAACGAATGGTACCGCTGGGAAAAAGATTTGCGCCAAAACCCGGATATCCGGATACTCTTTTCCATAGATTCAACCAGTTTCCCGTTAGGTAATGGACCTAAACAATCCGAAATATGGCGCAGCGGATATTACCCTGTTGTCTGGACGAACAAGAACTACAAAATGGTCTATTTCAATATGGGTCATAACGACATGGATTATGACGGTCATACCAACGAAACACTGTCGCATACTTTCGAGAGCCCGATGGAAGCGAAGCTGATTTTGGAAGCGCTGATATGGGCAGGAACGGGGAAGTTGGTGAAGTAAGTGTATATGAAACACTATTTTTACAAACAACTTCAGGAATTTATCAGAATCATAAGCTAACTTGGTGAATTAGTTAATCAAACCAATTATAGACTAGTTATGAAAGAACAGGATATTTCGCGCCGCAAATTTATCGGCACGGCAGCCATTGCAGCGGCAGGCGTGGCGTTTACATCGAAGCTGGGACTCGCCAAATCGCTTTTGCAGGCTAAACCCAATTCGAAGATCAATGGCGTGCAAATAGGGGTGATCACCTATTCGTTTCGCAGTATGCCAAGCAGCGCCGAGCAACTGCTTCAATATTGCCTGCAATGCAACATCAATGCTATAGAGCTGATGGGCGATGCAGCCGAAGCTTTTGCCGGAGCGCCTGCGCGCGTGACTGGTGAAAGCTATGCCGACCGGGCTAAGAAAATGGCCGACTGGCGTGCAGGCGCATCAATGGACAAGTTCAAAGAATTGCGCAAATTATATAATGATGCCGGCGTCACCATCTACGCCTGGAAGCCCAATGCTCTTGGCAAAAGAAATACCGATGCTGAGATAGATTATGCATTTAACGCCGGTAAAGCTTTAGGCGTTACGCACGTTACCGTGGAGTTGCCGGACGATTCAGACCAAACCAAACGCCTGGGCGAATTCGCTGAAAAACATAAAATACACGTGGGGTATCATGCCCACTTACAGGCTACACCTACTTTGTGGGATAATGCCCTGTCGCAATCACAATGGAATGCCATCAACCTGGACATCGGACACTATACTGCCGGTACCAGTTCAAGCCCGGTTCCATTTATATTAAAGAACCATGACAGGATCATGAGCATGCACCTGAAGGACAGGAAGTATCACGACGGGCCGAATATGCCGTGGGGGCAAGGCGACACGCCTATAGCCGAGGTGCTGAAGCTGATGCAAAAAAATAAATACAAGATGCCCGCAACCATCGAGCTTGAATACGACATTCCGAAAGATTCGGATGCGGTAAAAGAGGTGATCAAGTGCAGGGAGTTTGCCGTAAAAGCGCTCTCCTGATCAGTTGGCAGTGGGCGGTTTGCAGTTTGCAGAATAGCCTGATTACCGCAAACCGGCGGTTGGCGACCGGGCATTGTGTAACATTGACGCAATGATGCTTGTTTCATTCAAAATTTTTCTACATTAGAATTGAAATCCAATTATAAAATGGACACAAACACTTATGATGCCATTGTGATCGGTTCCGGTATAAGCGGCGGATGGGCGGCTAAGGAACTGACGCAGAAAGGCTTGAAGACACTGATGCTTGAACGCGGCCGGAATATCGAGCACGTGAAAGACTATGTGAATGCCAATAAGGCTCCCTGGGAGTTTCCTCACCGCGGAGGCCGTACAGTACAAATGGAAAAAGATTATCCGGTACTAAAGCGTGATTATCCTTTGAACGAAACCAACCTGGATTACTGGGTAAATGAGAAGGAAAGCCCTTATGTTGAAATTCAGCGTTTCGACTGGTTTCGCGGCTATCATGTCGGCGGCCGCTCGCTCATGTGGGGCAGGCAAAGCTACCGCTGGCACGATCTGAATTTTGAAGAGAACGCCAAACAGGGCATTGCGATAGACTGGCCAATACGGTATAAAGACATAGAGCCATGGTATTCATACGTTGAAGGTTTTGCGGGGATATC
>JAFDZL010000385.1 GCA_018266935.1 Bacteroidota bacterium
CATAGCAGCGCGATACCACGGGGTTGTCTTTGGTAACGGACAAAGGCATTTTGGTATGGTGCGGAAACTCCCAGGGGCCCTTCATAGCCGTCGGGTAATCTTTGATATGCTCCACGTTACGGCCGCGTTCCAGCACCAGTGTCTTCAGGCCCTTTTCACAAAGCTCCTTAGCCGCCCAGCCGCCGCTGATGCCCGAACCCACCACGATGGCGTCATAGGTGTTTTTGCCCTTCGCCCGCAGGTTCAGGTTCGGGCCTTTTGAGGTATCGCTCGCTTCCATGATCGATGAGTTTAATAATTGGTTGTACTAATATAAGCGCGATGGAGGATATGTAGAAAAAGAATCGTCATTGTGAGGAACTGACTGCCCACTGCCCACCGGCTACAGCCCACTGCAAACCGTGCTACCGCTATTCTATTAGGAAAATATAATTATTGGTATTATTATTGTGTTGATAAATAGGCTTTTAGCCTATATTAATGAAAAATAACCTTCCTTTATTACAAGCGATACGCTGCCTGGCCGCCATTCTTGTGGTTCTTCACCACGTTAGCGCGTCGTCTGCGACGTATTTTAACACCGCCTGGCTTTACGATTTTTTCAATTCGTCCAGGGGTATCGATCTGTTTTTTGTGCTCAGCGGGTTTATCATCACCTATACGCACATCAGCGACCTGGAACGAAAAACCAATACCACCGCCTTTTTAACCAGGCGTTTCATCCGTATCTATCCTTTTTTCTGGGTCATCAGCTTATGCTACCTGGTCTTTTTCATCGCAACAAAGGCTTATACCATGCACAGCGTGGCCTCGGCGTTTATGATCAAATCATTCCTGCTGATCGATACCGGCATACCGCCTCTGGTACGGGTAGCCTGGACGCTGAGCTACGAATTGATATTTTACGTCGCCTTCGCCATTTGCATGGCGCTTGGGATGAGGTTCGCGAAGACCGTTTGGCTGGTGTGGGTGCCGGTCATTATTATATGTTGCCTGCTTTTACCCGCCGACAGCATCCCCGACCCGTTCAAAGTGTATATGTTAGAGATACTGACGGGCTGCTTTGCCGGGTACCTGTTAAGCCGGATGCCGCTCAGCAGCATGTCCGCGCGCGGGATCGGGTTGCGTTACAAAAGTTTATTTTGGGGCGGCGTTTTAATATTTGCCGTCCTGTGGGCGCTCGAATTTCTTACCGGCTTTTCGC
>JAFDZL010000386.1 GCA_018266935.1 Bacteroidota bacterium
AGGCAAAACCAGATGCAGGCCGCGTTAAAGGCAATACAGGATGGGTATCACGCTTCGCTGAAAGATTTTATCAAACAGAACCCGAACAGCTATTTGAGCCTGCTGACCATCGGGACTTTGGGCGGACCCACACCCGACCCCAACGAGTTGCTCCCGCTCCTGGACGGATTGTCAAAGGATCTGCAGGAGACAGAAACCGCGCGTAACCTGCGTAATGCACTTGAGAGCCTAAAAAGCGTTGAAGTTGGCGCCATGGCGCCTGATTTTGAACAGGCGGATACTTCAGGGCACCCCGTAAGGTTGTCATCCTTCAGAGGTAAGTATGTGCTGCTCGATTTCTGGGCATCGTGGTGCGGCCCCTGCAGGCAGGAAAGCCCGAACCTGGTGCAGGCGTATAGCCGTTTTAAGGATAAGAATTTTACGATAGTAGGGGTTTCCCTGGATCGCGGTGACGGAGCTTTCAATTGGTTGAACGCTATCCGCAACGATCACTTGGCCTGGACACAACTTTCCGACCTGAAGTATTGGAACAATGCAGTGGCTCAATTGTATTATGTACAAAGCATTCCCAAAAATTTCCTGATAGATCCGACAGGCAAGATCATCGCCGAGGATCTCCGAGGCGGTGACCTGGAGGCTGAACTCGAAAAGGTGCTGGGGAAATAGATGGCAGAAGGCTGAGACCGGCGGCCGGCGCCGAAGTTTAAATAATATGTCATTTTCACCCTGAAGTGTTAAATCCGAAGTTGAAAATTCGAAATCCAAAATCAAAATCATAATATTGATTCTCAATAGTTGACTTATGAAGAAAATCATCTCCGCAGCTATGGCGCTTCTACCGTTGGCTGTTATGGCGCAAGACGCCAACTTCACCGTACAGGGCAAAGTGGGCAGTTATAATGCTCCTGCCAAAATGTACCTCAGGTATGTGGTAAACGGCAAAACCGTGACCGATTCGGCGGTGCTCAATAATGGGAATTTCAAATTCAACGGTAAAGTCTCTGCTGAAGAGCCGTCCAACGCTATTGTCGTTCTCAATCAAAAAGGGACCGGCGTGGTTTATAACGACTACAAATCGATCTATCTTGAAAATGGTACCATCAGCTTGAACAGCGCCGACTCGGTATCAAAAGCCAAAGTAACGGGCACAAGAACCAACGAGGAAAATGAACGGTACCAGGCCGTTATGGCTCCGATAAATAAGATCGAAGAGGAAGTTGACGCCAGGAACCGAAACGCGACTGAAGAACAAAAGAATTCAGAGGAATTCAGAAAAACCCAGTTTAAAACGGAAAAGGATGCGGAAAAACAGGAAGTGGCGGCAGAAAAGAAATTTATCTCCGAAAATCCCGATTCATACGTCGGGCTGATGGCGCTGGAAATGCTTTCTTACTATACCGATTATGCTGACGTTGCGCCGTTGTATAATAGCTTGTCGGACAGGGTGAAGCAAACTAAGGCAGGGAAATCATTCAATGAAAGACTGCCAAAAATGAAAGCCGTAGCCATAGGTGCTATGGCGCCCGAATTTACCGAGGCGGATACCGCAGGTAAAATGGTTAGTTTGGCGTCATTCAGGGGAAAATATGTTTTGGTTGATTTTTGGGCATCATGGTGCGGGCCATGCCGTCGTGAAAACCCGAACGTGGTGCGGACCTATAACATGTTCAAGAATAAAAATTTTACTATCCTGGGCGTATCGCTCGACAGGCCGAATGCAAAAGATAAATGGCTGGCCGCTATTCATAAAGATGGCCTGACCTGGAACCATGTATCCGACCTGAAATTCTGGAACAGCAAGGAAGCCGACCTGTATGGTGTGCGTGCTATCCCGCAGAATTTTCTCATCGGACCTGACGGTAAGATCATCGGTCACAACCTGATGGGTTACGATCTGCAGGATAAACTGACAGAAATATTCGGAAAAGGGGACTCGGCTTCAGGCGGAAGCAAATAGATAGTCCGAAAGTCCGCATAAGTCCGGAAGTCCGAAAGAAGAAGATTCCATGACTTCAGCTTTCGGGCTTTCGATTTTTATGCAGTAACAGTCTTTCGGACTTATGCGGTAGCGATAGCTATCGGGATTCCTACTTCCGGACTACAACAAATCAAACCCAATATCCTTGCGGAAATACATACCGTCAAAATAGATACGGCTGGCGTCGGCGGTAGCTTGCTGTAAGGCGCTAAACATATCGTCCTGCAACGTGGAGATCGCCAGGACGCGGCCGCCGGTAGAGATCACATCTTCGCCCTGCATTGAAGTTCCGGCGTGAAACACCTTCGAGTCGTGGACATTTTCGATGCCTGTGATTACTTTATTCTTCAAATATTCGCCGGGATATCCCCCCGAAACCATAAAAACGGTTGCCGCGGTTTTATTCGAGATTATCAATTCCTTCTCATCCAAATTGCCATCGGCTACCCCTTGCAGCAAATCGACAAAATCAGATTCAATTCTTAGCATTACGCTTTCGGTTTCCGGGTCACCCATGCGGCAGTTATACTCGATCACGTAAGGTTCGCCATCGCAGTTCATCACGCCGATGAAAATGAATCCTTTATAAGGGATGTTTTCTTTTTTTAGACCTTCAACGGTCGGGATAATAACACGTTCTTCTACCTTTTGCATAAAAGCCGCGTCAGCAAACGGTACAGGAGAAACGGAGCCCATGCCTCCAGTATTCAGTCCGGTATCGCCTTCGCCGATGCGCTTGTAATCCTTTGCTTCGGGCAGTGTTTTATAGTGCTCGCCATCGGTCATCACAACGACCGATAGTTCGATACCCTGCAACAATTGTTCGATAACGACCTTCGAACTGGCGTCGCCGAATTTGGCATGCGTCAGCATTTCGGCCAGTTCCAATTGTGCTTCTTCCAGCGTGGTGCAGATCAATACGCCTTTCCCCGCGGCCAGCCCGTCAGCTTTCAGTACGATGGGTAGTCCCGCGGTGGCAAGGTATTCAAATCCCTGCTGTAATGTATCACGCGTAAAAGTTTTGGAAGCAGCGGTTGGGATATGATTGCGCTGCATAAAGGCTTTGGAAAAATCCTTGCTGCCTTCTAACTGCGCACCTTCTTTTTGCGGACCGATCACCGGGATGTATTTCAGCTGATCATCTGCCAGGAAATAATCATGAATGCCTTTTACCAATGGCTCTTCAGGACCAACCAATACCAGGTCGATAGCATTGCCGAGCGCAAAGTTTCCGATTGCCTCGAAATCGGTCGCCTTGATATTTACGTTCTGCCCGTATTGCGGCGTTCCGGCATTGCCGGGCGCGATAAACAGCTTACAGCATTTGGGGCTTTGCGCAATTTTCCAGGCGAAGGCGCTTTCCCTTCCGCCCGAACCGAGGAGCAGGATATTCATGCGGCAAATGTAGTAGTTAATGCGCAGATGTGCGAATGTGCAGATTGGCAAATGGAAACCCGTAATATTTGAACTTTAGAGCTACTTTTACATTATGTCTAAAAGATTTGAAAAATACCGCAAACTTCCGGTCTATAAAAAAGCGGAAGAGCTATACGAGCTCGCAGATGTTATAGTAGAAGCAATAAAGGAAGATGATCAAAAGGAATGGCTTGCCAATGAAATAGTTGGAAATGCTATGCTTATTCAAGCCAAAATAGCAGGCGCTGAAGGAGGCGGCCTTTATTCTTTGCGCATGGAAAACGCCGTGTTAATAAAGTGTGCCGTATATAATATGCGCAATGCAGTTATTGGTACTGAGATGTTCGGGATGAATAATGAAGATTATGTGAACCTGATGCGGGAGAAGATCGAAGAATTCAGGATCGAATTTGTTGCATGGATCAGAAGCTTTGACAAGAGCTACGACATCCCTGATAATTGGGCCATTCGTTATGATACCAGCACGCCTGAACAGGAAGAATTAGAAAAGCTGATGTTCGACGATGATCAATTTGAGCTAGACGATTCAGACGATGATGAATTTGAAGACGATGACGAAGAGAATAATTAGTAACCATTCACACATTTGAAATTCGCATCCCGATAGCTATCGGGACACATCCGCCTTTCGCCTTTCAGCTTTTACCTTTCAGCTTAAAAAAAATGTACCTTTGCCTGCCATTATGACCACAACTTTGGCATGGCTCAATTGTTGAGGTTGTGGGATAGACACGAATTATTATGTTGGATTTTATTAGCAAGCTTTTCGGCAACAAGTCGGAACGCGACGTAAAAAGTATAGCGCCGATAGTTGAGAAGATCAAGGAAGAATATTCGAAGCTTGAGGGCATAAGCAATGATGAATTGCGCGCGAAAACTATCGCTTTCAAGGCTATTATCGCCGAACGCCTGACCGAAATTGATGCTGATCTCCAGCAGCTTAAAGATAAGGCCGAGACCAATCCCGATATGGACATGACCGAAAAGGTTGAGCTTTACCGGGAGATCGATAAGCTGGGTAAAGACCGTGATAAAGAACTCGAGGTTGTCCTGATGGACATCCTGCCCGAAGCCTTTGCCGTGGTGAAGGAAACCGCCCGCAGGCTTAAGGGAAACAAAACATTGGAAGTGACTGCCACAGAGTTCGATAGAGAGCTTGCGGCGCGCAAACCCAACGTGTTGATCAAGGGCGACAAAGCCATTCACCACAATACCTGGATAGCCGCCGGAAACGAGGTTACCTGGGATATGGTGCACTACGATGTGCAGCTGATCGGCGGTGTGGTATTGCACCAGGGTAAGATAGCTGAGATGGCCACGGGTGAAGGTAAAACGCTGGTAGCCACGCTGCCTGCCTACCTGAATGCGCTGGCCGGACAAGGGGTGCATATTGTAACCGTGAACGATTACCTGGCACGACGCGACTCGGAATGGATGGGCCCGCTGTACGAGTTCCACGGACTTTCGGTGGATTGCATAGACAGGCACGAGCCGAACTCGGAAGAGCGCCGCAACGCTTACCTCGCCGACATCACTTTTGGTACCAACAACGAATTCGGCTTCGACTACCTGCGTGACAATATGACACGCAGTCCGGAAGAATTGGTACAGCGCAAACTGCACTATGCCATGGTGGATGAGGTTGACTCGGTTTTGATCGACGATGCCCGTACGCCTTTGATCATTTCAGGTCCGATACCCAAAGGCGACGAGCACGAATTTTACGAACTGAAGCCGCGCATCGAACGCCTGGTTAATGCACAAAAAGCTTACATCAATACCGCGCTGAACGAAGCCAAAAAGGCTATAGCGGAAGGCAAAACAGGGCCCGATGAAGGTGGTTTGGCATTGTTACGCGCGCATCGCGGTTTGCCAAAGAACAAGGCCCTTATAAAATATTTGAGCGAAGGCGCCAATAAGCAAGTGCTGCTGAAAACTGAAAATCATTACTTGCAGGACCAGAGTAAGGAGATGCCTAAGGTTGACGCGGAATTGTTTTTTGTGATCGACGAAAAGAACAACCAGGTTGAACTGAGTGAAAAAGGTATCGAACTGATCACAGCGTCGGGTGAGGATCCGCATTTCTTCGTGATGCCCGACGTGGGTACCGAAATCGCTGAGATCGAAAAATCAAACCTGAGCAATGAAGAAAAGATCGCACAGAAAGATAGCCTGATGCGTGACTTCTCGATCAAATCTGACCGTATTCACTCCGTCAACCAGTTATTGAAGGCATATACCCTGTTTGAAAAGGATACGGAATATATCGTCGACGAAGGCAAAGTAAAGATCGTTGACGAGCAGACGGGTCGTATTTTGGATGGCCGCCGTTATTCCGACGGTTTGCACCAGGCTATCGAAGCCAAGGAAAATGTAAAGGTTGAGGATGCTACACAAACCTTTGCCACCATCACCCTGCAAAACTATTTCAGGATGTACCACAAACTTTGCGGTATGACCGGTACAGCCGTGACGGAAGCAGGAGAGCTTTGGGAAATTTACAAACTGGACGTGGTTGAAATACCAACTAACACCAAAGTGATCCGCGATGACAGGCAGGACCTGGTTTACCGTACCGTTCGGGAAAAGTTTAATGCCGTAGCCGACGAGATCGTGAAACTGACGCAAGCCGGGCGACCCGTGCTGGTGGGTACTACATCAGTGGATATATCGGAATTGCTGAGCCGTATGCTGAAAATGCGCGGCATCAAACATAACGTACTGAACGCCAAGCTGCACCAGAAAGAGGCCGACATTGTGGCCGAAGCTGGCCAGGCCGGGACGGTTACCATCGCCACCAACATGGCCGGTCGTGGTACCGACATTAAGCTTGGGCCTGGTGTAAAAGACGCCGGTGGTTTGGCGATTGTCGGTACAGAACGACCCGAATCGCGCCGCGTTGACCGCCAGTTGCGCGGTCGTTCAGGACGCCAGGGCGCCCCGGGTTCGAGCCAGTTCTTCGTATCGCTGGAAGACAACCTGATGCGTTTGTTCGGTTCGGAAAGGATTTCTAACCTGATGGTGCGCATGGGGATCGAAGAAGGCGAAGTGATCCAGCACTCGATGATCACCAAATCTATCGAGCGTGCGCAGAAGAAGGTAGAGGAAAACAACTTCGGTATCCGTAAGCGTTTGCTGGAATACGACGACGTGATGAACTCACAGCGTACCGTGGTTTATTCAAAACGTAAGAATGCACTGTTCGGCGACCGCCTTGAAGTGGATATCAATAACACCATTTTCGATGTGGTAACCGATGTGGTGACCGAATTCAAAGAGTCGAACAATTACGAAGGTTTCCAGTTGGAGATCATCCGTATATTCTCGGTGGACACTTCGATCACGGAAGACGAGTTTGCTTCGACTCATCTGAATGAACTGGCCGATAGGGTCTTTCATGAAGTAAACGACTTTTATAAGCGTAAAGCTGCCGGTGTTGCACAGCAGGCCTTCCCGGTGCTCAAGGATGTTTATACCACACGCGGCGAATACATCGAGAATATCGTAGTGCCATTCACTGACGGCATACATGGCATACAGGTGGCCGTTCCGTTAAAAAAGGCGGTGGAGAACAAGGGCGCAGAGGTATTCAAATCGTTTGAAAAGAACGTAGTGCTTTACCTGATAGATGATGCCTGGAAAGAGCACCTGCGTGAAATGGACGAATTAAAGCAATCTGTACAAAATGCTGTTTACGAGCAGAAGGATCCGTTGCTGGTGTATAAGTTCGAAGCGTTTGAACTGTTCCGCGGTATGCTGACCAACGTGAATAAGGAAGTGGTGAGCTTCCTGTTCAGGGGCGGTATTCCGATACAGGAGCCGGAGGAAGTGCGCGAAGCGCGGCCTCAGCCTAAAATGGATCTAAAAAAACTGCGCACCTCGAAACCGGAGCTGGTGGCCGAAAGCAGCAGCGGTATGCCGATGGAGGATACCCGCGAATTGCAAAAACCGATGCCGGTGCGTGTGGAGCAGAAAGTGGGCCGTAACGATCCGTGCCCCTGCGGGAGTGGTAAGAAATATAAGAATTGCCACGGCGCTGGGATGTCCTGAAAGCCAAGCACTTCAATGAGATAATTAGCCTCCGTATGGGGGCTTTTTCGCTTTACATAAATGCTTTTTAATAAATTTAGCTCCTCAAACGACCACAAAATGTTCTTCCTGAAAATATTATTCGGAATTGCCTTAATTGCTTTTGGCATTTGGATATTTATAGGCCAAGTAAAATGGTATCAGAAAGGACTTAAAGACTTTTCCGGTGGACATATTAGGTTATTAATTTGTGCGATTGGATTTTTTATCGGTGGAATAATAGTAATCTGCCAGCAGATTTAATAAATCGTACCTTTGCCTTATCCCGGATAAAAACCGGGCACAATCATGACTAAAGATACCGAAATTGTCTGCCAGCCGGGGCAGCATGAGGATGAAGCCGTTTTAAAAAAGTTGGCGGCATCCTCCTTCAATATACCGGCCAATCAAATTACAGGTTTAAAAATTCTGAAACGCTCCATTGATGCGCGGGGGCGTAAAGTGGTGTATCGTATGCAGGTGCGGGTTTATATCAATGAGCCTTATGTACCGGAAACTTATACGATCAATTACCCGAACGTCAAAGACGCTAAACCTGTCATTATTATAGGAGCAGGGCCGGCCGGGCTATTCGCGGCACTGCAATGCATCGAATCAGGACTGAAACCCATCATCCTCGAACGCGGCAAAGATGTCAAACAACGCCGGCGCGACCTGGCCAATATTAATAAAGAAGGCCTGGTGAACCCTGAATCCAACTATTGTTTCGGCGAAGGCGGCGCGGGAACTTACTCCGACGGTAAATTGTACACGCGCTCCACCAAGCGCGGCGATGTGAACCAGGTGCTGAAGATATTCGTGGCACATGGCGCTTCGGAAGATATATTGATCGACGCCCGGCCGCACATTGGTACCAATAAATTGCCGGGCATTATCACGGCTATCCGTGAAACGATCCAAAACGCCGGCGGCGAGGTGCATTTTGATACGAAGGTTACGGGGCTTATCGTCGATTTTGGCAAGATCAAAGGCGTCAAAGCTGCCGATGGCGAAACCTGGAAAGCTGATGCTGTAATCCTCGCGACGGGCCATTCCGCACGAGACATTTTTGAAATGCTGCACCGGCAAAATATTTTGATCGAAGCCAAACCTTTTGCCTTAGGTGTGCGCATCGAGCACCCGCAGGAGATCATCGACCGGGCGCAATATCATTGCGAGCACCGGGACGAGCATTTGCCTCCATCATATTATAGTTTGGTGGAACAGGTGGATGGACGGGGTGTGTTCTCGTTCTGCATGTGCCCTGGCGGTATCATCGCGCCATGTGCCACGGAAGATAAAGAGATTGTGGTTAATGGCTGGAGTCCCTCGAAACGGAATAACCCCTACGCCAATTCGGGGACGGTGGTGCAGATCAATTTCGAGGATGTGAAGGGCGATGCTAGTGATCCTTTTAAGTTGTTACGCTTCCAGCAGGAAATTGAGCAAATTGCCTTTGCTTCAGGTGGTGGTCACTTAGTTGCTCCCGCACAGCGAATGGTTGATTTTGTGGAGGGAAGGATTTCGACCGATCTGCCAAAAAACTCGTACCTGCCCGGCACAAAAAGCGTAGCTTTAACCGAAGTTCTCCCGGAATGGATAGCGGCCAGGCTAAAAAAGGCCTTGCCGGTTTTTGGACAGAAGATGAAGGGTTATTATACCAACGAGGCAATATTGGTTGGCGTGGAGTCCAGAACCTCATCGCCTGTCAAAATACCGAGGGAGAAAGAAACAATGCAGCACCCGCAGGTAGCAGGATTATTTCCGTGTGGCGAAGGGGCTGGTTATGCAGGCGGGATCATTTCCGCGGCGATAGATGGGATAAATTGCGCTGTTGCGGCGGCGAAAACGCTCAGTTAGCAGTATATTAACGAATTTAAAAGCTCTGTGCCCCTCTGTGTAAACCTCTGTGAACTCTGTGGTTAAAAAATAACCACAAAGGTCACAGAGAAGGGCACAAAGTACACAGAGAAATAACAATATATTTATGACAACCTCCGAAAAATTGCAGCACGAATTGCACAACGTCCTTTCAGGCGACCCGTGGTATGGGAATAGTGTGTATTCCATCATTGAAAATGTCCGTTTCGAGTCTGCTTTTGAGAAGCCGCCGGGCGCGGCGCATAACATTGCCGGGATCGTTTTACATATGCTGAGCTGGACGGAAGAAGTGCTTGACCGCCTGAATGGTAAAGCCCCCAGCTTGCCCCTGAGCGGCGACTGGCCCGAAACAAGCACCCCTGACGAACAAAAATGGCAGAACTATGTCAATGATCTGAAGCTGGTGAACGTAAATTTGCAGCGGTCGATCAGTGAGTTTCCGGAGGAACGGTGGGATGAGCCAGTAAGCGGTGAACGGGAGCCCTCCCTCGGTACAGGTGTTAGTTATGAAGGACTGGTGGACGGGTTGATACAGCATCACGTTTACCATGCGGGACAGATCGCCATATTGAATAGGATAATTAATGGATAGTAAGAAGACATTGGTGCTGGGCGCAACACCCAACGAAAGCCGTTACGCGAACCTGGCCGCCAATAGGCTGGTTCGCAGCGGACATCCTATAGTGAACGTTGGCTTGAAAACCGGCGAGGTGGCGGGTGTACCCATCGAAAAGCCGGAAAAAATACACAAAGACATCGACACTATCACGCTGTACGTAGGCCCGCATAACCAAACCGGCTTGTATGATTATATCCTGAAAACGCATCCGCGCCGCATCATCTTTAATCCCGGCACGGAGAATTCCGAGCTGCGCCGCATGGCTGAGGAAAAAGGTATTGAGACGGAATATGCCTGTACGCTGGTGTTATTATCTATAGGCCAATATTGATGTAAAGGCGCATAGTTATGGTTTTCTACTGCTGGGACATTATCCTTATTTCTTTTGGATAATAGTTATTGATCCTATTTGGCAGCAATTTCGCCCAGCCCAAAGCCTGTTCTTTATAGCTCATCAGGCTCCAGCCTTTATCGTTGAGTTCAAGATTTGAAATGTTATCCCGCCGCAGGTATTGTATGGCCTGTTCTTTATTCAGTTCTGTTTGGAGGAACGCATCTTTATTGACGATCAGGCTCAAAGCCAGCTCGTGATCAGGGATTAGTTCTTTACCCGTTAGTTTCCCAAGCCGCACCCCCGACTTCTTGATATATAGATATTGCTGCAAAGCATGCAGACTTTCCTTGTGCACTTTATCGATAGCCAGCCAATCATCACCTACCTTAAAATAATGGTATTGGTCCGCATTCTTTATATAAGGCTTAAGCAGGTCGATCTCTTTATAATTAGGTTTCTGCTGTTCTTTAAAACGGAAAGAAGTCTCTATGCTGCTTTCCTGTTTCACCAGGCAGGCGGCAAACAGGCCCTCACCCTCAACTTTTCCGGGATAAAAACGATATCCCCAGGCTTTGCGTTTGTCAGACTGGCTTTCGACAATACCCCATGCCGGCTCAATGGGAACGCGAATACTTTCCAGTTCGAATTCGTCACACAGCCAGTCGAGTATTTGCTCGTTTTCTTCAACTGAATAAGAGCAGGTGCTATATATAAGATATCCGTCTTCCTTCAGCGTTGGGTAAACGTCAGCCAAAATGCGTTCCTGCCGCTGGTGGCAAAGGTTTACATTGGCTTCGCTCCATTCGCTCATCGCATCCGGGTCTTTGCGGAACATGCCTGAGCCCGAGCAAGGCGCATCGACCACGATGATATCGAAGAGACCCTTCAGCCGGGCGAAATCCTTCGGATCGTTATTGGTGACGATGGTATTGGATGGTCCCCATCTGGTCAGGTTATCGCTCAATACCGGTACACGTGTTTTGATGATCTCATTAGCGACAAGCAGATCGCCACTATTTAATAAGGAACTGATGAGCGTGCTCTTGCCACCAGGTGCGGCGCACAGATCGAGCACCTTAATATTGTTATCTGGTTTGATATGCTTTATGATACGCCCGATGAACATGGATGATGCCTCCTGTACATAATAACACCCCGCGTGAAACAATGGGTCGAAGGTAAAGGACGGCCGGTTCCCCAGGTAATAACCCCATTCACACCAGAGCACTTGCCTGCCGTGTATTATAGTTCCCGGCTTAAAAGGATTGAGCCTGATGGAGGTCGGCGCTTCCGCTTTTTCGTGCGCTTCGACGAAACTTTCGCGATCGAAGCCAGGCGAACCGGAGATGCGGGATAAAAAATCGGGCGGAAAATTGGCGTTGCTCATAGCGTCGCCCAAAGATACGAAGCCCGGGCTTGTGTAAGGCAGGCTTCCCACCGATTGTTCATAACCTTAGTTTACAATTGGTTAAATAATAATTTAACATTTCTTTTGGCGGGCAGTAATATTCTCCTTACATTTGTCTCCCCGTCCGAAAAGGCGGGTTGTTTTTTGAGAAGTTTGGGGCTAAAAAATATATTTTAAAAAAGTGAAAATATCACTTGACAGATATATCTAATTATTCCCATCTTTGCAGCCGCTTCGGTAACGAGGCGAAAGTTTAAAAATTTTAAATCCTGCGGGATTTTAAAATAAAGTTCACTGCGACAGTGAACGCAAAAAGTTCTTTTAAAATCTTGAGATAATCATAAAGCGCAGCGGGGTATCTGACCTACGGGTTAGATACACTGTCAATTTAAAGGATAGGAACTGTACGAAGAATACGGTGACGCGAGTCACCAAGAAACAGATTTCTATTTTGAGTAAATAGGGTCTGGACAAACAAAACATTTATACAATGGAGAGTTTGATCCTGGCTCAGGATGAACGCTAGCGGCAGGCCTAATACATGCAAGTCGGACGGGATTGAGGAGCTTGCTCTTCATGAGAGTGGCGCACGGGTGCGTAACACGTATGTAACCTACCATTGTCAGGGGGATAGCCTCTCGAAAGAGAGATTAAGCCCGCATAAAATAACGAAGTGGCATCACTATGTTATCAAATATTTATAGGACGATGATGGGCATGCGGAACATTAGCTAGTTGGTAAGGTAACGGCTTACCAAGGCAACGATGTTTAGGGGATCTGAGAGGATGACCCCCCACACTGGTACTGAGACACGGACCAGACTCCTACGGGAGGCAGCAGTAAGGAATATTGGTCAATGGGCGGAAGCCTGAACCAGCCATGCCGCGTGCAGGAAGACGGCCCTACGGGTTGTAAACTGCTTTTGTACGGGAATAAACCCCAGTTCGTGAACTGGGCTGAATGTACTGTAAGAATAAGGATCGGCTAACTCCGTGCCAGCAGCCGCGGTAATACGGAGGATCCGAGCGTTATCCGGATTTATTGGGTTTAAAGGGTGCGTAGGCGGTTTATTAAGTCAGTGGTGAAAGACGGCAGCTTAACTGTCGCAGTGCCATTGATACTGATGAACTTGAATGTACTAGAAGTAGGCGGAATGTGACAAGTAGCGGTGAAATGCATAGATATGTCACAGAACACCGATTGCGAAGGCAGCTTACTATGGTATTATTGACGCTGAGGCACGAAAGCGTGGGGATCAAACAGGATTAGATACCCTGGTAGTCCACGCCCTAAACGATGAACACTCGATGTTGGCGATATACGGTCAGCGTCTAAGCGAAAGCGTTAAGTGTTCCACCTGGGGAGTACGCCCGCAAGGGTGAAACTCAAAGGAATTGACGGGGGCCCGCACAAGCGGAGGAGCATGTGGTTTAATTCGATGATACGCGAGGAACCTTACCCGGGCTTGAAAGTTAGTGAATGAGGCAGAGACGCCTCAGTCCTTCGGGACACGAAACTAGGTGCTGCATGGCTGTCGTCAGCTCGTGCCGTGAGGTGTTGGGTTAAGTCCCGCAACGAGCGCAACCCCTGTGAATAGTTGCCAGCATGTAAAGGTGGGGACTCTATTCAGACTGCCTACGCAAGTAGAGAGGAAGGAGGGGACGACGTCAAGTCATCATGGCCCTTACGTCCGGGGCTACACACGTGCTACAATGGGCCATACAGAGGGCAGCGACCTGGCGACAGGAAGCCAATCTCAAAAAGTGGTTCACAGTTCGGATCGGGGTCTGCAACTCGACCCCGTGAAGTTGGATTCGCTAGTAATCGCAGATCAGCAATGCTGCGGTGAATACGTTCCCGGGCCTTGTACACACCGCCCGTCAAGCCATGGAAGCTGGGGGTGCCTGAAGCCGGTAACCGCAAGGAGCCGTCTAGGGTAAAACCGGTAACTGGGGCTAAGTCGTAACAAGGTAGCCGTACCGGAAGGTGTGGCTGGAATACCTCCTTTCTGGAGCAGTTCCATTAAGAGTTGGAAGGTTGAAAAGTTGAAAAGTTGAAAGGTTTACCCATTCACTCATTGACTAAATCAATCATTCACTCAATCCCTATAAAACGATAGTAAAACTGCTGCGCTTGATTGTCTCTTTAAAGGAATCAGATGTGAGATATGAGATGTGAGATATGAGACAAAGGTCTCAGGATCACGGGGAGTAAATGAGAAAGATGCGAATCAATCTCAATACTCAAATCTAATATCTCAAATCTAAAAAGGAAACCCAGGAAGATGAAGCCATCGTGTAGGGCCGAGCCGCAGGGCCGGGGCACAGTTGGCAGTTCACAGTAGGCAGTTGGCAGTAAGCAGTTGGCAACAAAGGCAATGACTGCAAACAGCAAACTTAGAACTGCAAACTGAAAAAACAAAGTCCCGTAGCTCAGTTTGGTTAGAGCACTACACTGATAATGTAGGGGTCAGCAGTTCAAATCTGCTCGGGACTACGTTTGGAGCAGAAAGCTAAAAGCAGAAGGCTGAAAGCAGAAAAGCTTCAAGGTGAAAGAGGGAAAGAAAAAGCTTTAAGCTTTATTCTTTCAGCTTTCAGCATCAACTTAGGGGGATTAGCTCAGCTGGCTAGAGCATCTGCCTTGCACGCAGAGGGTCAACGGTTCGAATCCGTTATTCTCCACGATAAGCAGAAAGGTAAAAGCAGAAAGCAGAAAGCGAAGAAAAGCTTTCAGCCTTAGACTTTAAGCCTTCAGCTTAAAAAGTTCTTTGACATATTGGAAGAAGTAAATGAAGAAACGACAGTAGGGCGAAAGCCGAAAGGTCAAAGCAAAAAGGCGAAAGCTTTTAGCTTTATGCTTTTCGCTTTCAGCTCAAAAATAAAAGCATACCTATCTGAGCAAAAGCAGATAGAGTAGAAGAAAGTAAGAAAGGGTACACGGGGGATGCCTAGGCTCTCAGAGGCGAAGAAGGACGTGATAAGCTGCGATAAGCACCGGGGATCTGCAAATAAGACTTGATCCGGTGATTTCCGAATGGGGAAACCTAATCAGTTGAAGACTGATTGCAATAATGCGCTAACCTGCCGAACTGAAACATCTAAGTAAGCAGAGGAAGAGAAAACAACAGTGATTTCCAGAGTAGTGGCGAGCGAAATGGAAGAAGCCCAAACCTATTATGTTACGGCATAATGGGGGTAGTAGGACCACAATATATTTATTAAAATGAACCGGAAGGGCATGGGAAGGCCCACCATAGAGCATGAGAGTTGCGTACGGGTAAGTAATAATAAGTTAGTGGTATCCTGAGTACCGCGAGGTCGGAGACGCCTTGTGGGAATTAGCCGGCACCATCCGGTAAGGCTAAATACTCCTGAGAGACCGATAGTGAACCAGTACCGTGAGGGAAAGGTGAAAAGAACCCCGAACAGGGGAGTGAAATAGAACCTGAAACCGTGTACTTACAAGCGGTCGGAGCCAAGTAATTGGTGACGGCGTGCCTTTTGCATAATGAGCCTACGAGTTACTCTTCACTGGCGAGGTTAAGGGGTTCAGCCCCGAAGCCGAAGCGAAAGCGAGTCTGAATAGGGCGTGCAGTCAGTGGAGGTAGACGCGAAACCTTGTGATCTACCCATGGACAGGTTGAAGGTGCCGTAACAGGTACTGGAGGACCGAACCGATAAACGTTGAAAAGTTTCCGGATGATCTGTGGGTAGGGGTGAAAGGCTAATCAAACTGGGAAATAGCTCGTACTCCCCGAAATGTTTTTAGGAACAGCCTGGCGGTTGAGTTATAAAGAGGTAGAGCTACTAATTGGGTGCGGGGGAGTCAAATCCTACCAAATCCAGATAAACTCCGAATGCTTGTTAATATACGCTGGAGTGAGGCTATGGGTGCTAAGGTCCATGGCCGAGAGGGAAAGAACCCAGACCATCAGCTAAGGTCCCCAAATTAACGCTAAGTTGAACTAACGAGGTCCGATTGCACAGACAGCTAGGATGTTGGCTTGGAAGCAGCCATTCATTTAAAGAGTGCGTAACAGCTCACTAGTCGAGCGATCGGGCATGGATAATAAACGGGCATCAAATGGTATACCGAAGCTATGGATTGTATAGAGATATACACTGGTAGGGGAGCATTCTGCTGGCGGAGAAGCGGGAGCGGCAAGCAACCGTGGAGCGGGCAGAAAAGCAAATGTAGGCATAAGTAACGATAAGGCGGGAGAGAAACCCGCCCACCGAAAGACTAAGGTTTCCTGATCAACGCTAATCGGATCAGGGTTAGTCGGGGCCTAAGGTGTAGCCGAAGGGCGAAGCCGATGGACAACTGGTTAATATTCCAGTACTTTTTATAACTGTGACGCAGTGACGGAGTAGTGAAACTGGCGCGATCTGACGGAATAGATCGTTAAAGGCCGTAGGTATAAGTTTTGTAGTTAAGTACGCAAGATTTGCTGAAAGCTGATAGTACCGCGAACCTTCGGGGGAGTGGATAGTCCAGGTAATCAGGCTTCCAAGAAAACCTGCTAAACATCAGGTTATAAAAACCCGTACCGTAAACCGACACAGGTAGTCGGGGAGAGAATCCCAAGGTGCTCGAGTGAATCATGGCTAAGGAACTCGGCAAAATGGCCCTGTAACTTCGGGAGAAGGGGCGCTGGCAGCAATGCTAGCCGCAGTGAAAAGGCCCAGGCGACTGTTTAACAAAAACACA
>JAFDZL010000387.1 GCA_018266935.1 Bacteroidota bacterium
AAGCGGGTTTTCAATATAACGGGCCTTGCCGGCATAATAGTTATAGCGATCGCTGAAAAGCTCTGGCAGGCGGGTTTCCCATAACGCATGGATGCCGTTTTGGTGGGTAAGTTGCCCGTCGTAATTAATAGTCAGGTGCAGCGGGACATGTGCGTCGGCTACGTAATGGCCCAGGTTAGCCGAGGTCTTCAGGATATCAGTCGTGTCATGCCGTTTGAAAGCATTCACCAGCCGGTAGTACTGGTATTGAATTTCCCAGGGAACGGTGCCGTATTTTTTGATGGTATCTTCCGAATATTTTTTAATTGCTTCCTTCCATTTGACAGGTAGTTTCATGAACGGGCGTTTACCATAGTGGTCGGCATCCAGGAAATGTCTTGGCGCCTCCAACGAATCCACGTAGCGTTTTTTGTCCGGGTCGATGGCGTGTTCGGCGATGAAATCGATGTTCGCTTCGTAAAAGCCCAACATCGCCCGCGGCAAAGTGAAAACGGCAATTCGATTGATCCTCTTGTGAGCGAAAAAGCCCCAGGAGCAGAGCGTAATTGACGCTCCTAAAATGATAAGGGTTCTGATTATGGTTTTCACTATTCAAATATGCCGTTTATTGTTGTAAAGTTATTAGTATAAAAACAATGTCATTTCGAACGAACAGCAAGGCTTGTGAATTTGGGTGAGGAGAAACCTTATACATTCGGACGGTGATCCGCTAATGCATGGCTTACAAGGTTTCTCTTCGCTGTGCTCATTCGAAATGACATCGTTTTTAATTTTAACAGGTTTAATTTTAATTGGAACATTAACGTTCCAGCTTTACAACATTTCAACCTTCCAACAAAAAATCAAAAACAATTGACAAAACCAAAAATACCCCCTATATTTGCAGTCCGAAAAATAAAAAGGATAATTAGCTAACAATGGCAAATCATAAATCGTCGATCAAAAGAATAAGGGCAAATGCTGCGAAGCGTCTGCGCAACAGGTACCAGGCAAAAACCACCCGTAACGCGATCAAGAAACTGCGCGGTACTGCAACCAAGGCTGAAGCTACCCCGCTTTTGGCTAAAGTGATCTCGATGCTCGACCGTTTGGCTAAGAAAAATGTGATCCACAAAAACAAGGCGTCGAACAACAAGTCAAAACTGACCAAGTTCGTTAACGGCTTGAAATAATATAAAAACAGCCTTAATGAAAATGGCGGTGAGCGAAAGTTCGCCGCTTTTTTTTTCAGTTGTTTTTCTTCTTAACTATTGCCTGCATCCGGCATGACTCGTCCGGAAAAACTATACACTAAAAAATTTATGGTTTACACTTTTTTGTAAAATATATCATAAAGCGTTTACTATCAAATAGTTAGTATCATTAAAACGCCAAAAAGTGTAAACCATGTAAACCATGATTTTAACAAGATTGAAGGTTTATAGAGATAAAATTGATAATATTATCCTGTTTTAATCCTCAAATCATTAAATCGTGTCCAAACCTTACCACGAAAACAAGATCAGTATTAAAGCCTGGGCCGAGGAGGACCGGCCGCGCGAAAAGCTAACTACCCAGGGTCGCCGTGCATTGACCGATGCGGAATTGATTGCAATCCTCATCAGCTCCGGCACTGACACCGAGTCAGCCGTTGAACTAAGCAAACGTATCCTGCACCATTATGATAACGACCTGAATAAGCTCGCTAAGGCATCAATCAACGACCTGTGCAATTTCCGCGGAATAGGAGAGGCGAAGGCCATTTCCATTATCGCCGCTTTGGAAATAGGCCGCAGACGTAATGATACCGAAGAAAAGCCCGCGGAATTTATCCGCAGCAGTAAAGATGGCTACAACCTGATGCGCCGTCATTTGGTTGATTTGAACCACGAAGAGTTTTGGATGATTTTAGTAGGCCGTTCGGGGAAGATATTAGGTAAAGAGCTGGTAAGCAAAGGCGGATTGTCTAATACTATCGCCGATCCTAAGATCATTTTCGGCGCGGCGCTGCAATACCAGGCGGCGGGTGTTATACTTGTCCACAATCATCCCTCGGGTAACCTTAAGCCAAGCCAAAGCGATCTGGAACTCACCAAACGTCTTGCTTCGGCCGGAAAGCTTTTAGAGATACAAGTTTTGGATCATCTCATTCTGACTGATAGCGGGTATCTGAGTTTTGCGGATGAGAGCCTTTTGTGATCTTAGATTTCTGACTAGCAGGGTTACCTTAATTCAAATTTGGAATTAATACTAAATCCCGGTCGGCAATGATCAAGTTATATATCCTGTACTTCGCATTCGGGTTGTACATGTTTTTCGAAAGTTTTGCTATGTGGGTTCTTTCGGCTTTCAATGGCGCCGACACTTTTATTACTTATTTGGCTATAGCGTCCTCGGTGGTTTTATGCTCTGTAGCTTCATCTCTTTCCATTCGAAACATTAAGTTGGCTGTAATTATCGGCATCGCCGGCCTGATTGGAGTTTTTCCGTTCGGTATTCATTGGCTGTTGTACAGATATGAATTTGAATCCCCATTAATAAAAGGAACAGAAAATCAAATAATTTTATTTGCAACTGCTATTTACATAGTAAGCGTATTTTATTCTGTAAAATACATTGTCGACTACAAACGTGTAAGCGTGATTATTTTAAAACGTCCTCTAAAGCTATTTCTGACGTATTTACCACCTTTTTTGCTAGTGACATTTGTTCTATGGGTTTTTATAAACCCTTAGAATAACCTTTCTCCTTTCGCCTTTATCCTTTCACCTCCAAACCCTATCTTTGCAGACTATTTTTCGCTGCAATGAAGATATCCTATAACTGGCTGAAGCAATTTATCGATACCATTAAGACACCAGAAGAACTGTCACAGATACTCACCGGCATAGGGCTCGAAGTAGAGAGCCTGGACAAGGTGCAGGCTGTTCCGGGCGGACTGGAAGGGTTGGTTATCGGTTACGTGAAGGACCGTCAGCAGCACCCCAATGCGGATAGGCTGAGCCTTACGAAAGTAGATGTAGGCAATGGCACCGACCTGCAGATCGTTTGCGGAGCGCCGAATGTAGCAGCCGGTCAAAAGGTGGTGGTGGCTACCGTAGGAACGAC
>JAFDZL010000388.1 GCA_018266935.1 Bacteroidota bacterium
TGACCCCATCGGGGTCGAAGGTCGGTAGAAAAAAAAAGCACGTAGATGCCGTGCCATCGGTACGGAACCTCGCCCGGTTGCATACCTGCTGCACGCTAAATTGTTTTATAAACGGATTTTCTACCGACCTTTTGCGCCGTCCGGTGATTTGAAGCACATATTCCTTAACCTAATGGCATTGTCCGGTTTGCGCTATTTTTCTCTTTGAGCTTTCAGCCTTCTGCTTTGCGCTTTCAGCTTACACTACCAGGCCCGAGGGGGTAAACTTGAGCCCGCTGTCCCCGCTAATGGCGGCGCTGGCGTATGAATCCCGCCCGATCGATAGTTTTTGGTTATCTACAGCTACGTGCATTTTCCCCATCATAAAATCACCGCGAATGCGGAAGATCGCGTCAGGCATGTTCGCTTCGATCTCGGCGGCAATATTAGGTTCGAGCCGCCTTGTTGATTCTTCATCCAACTGCTCTATTTCCAGTACCGTATCGTTGTTAAAACCTTTGGCCAGTATGCGGTCCGGGGCTTTGGACACTTTATATCCGAATGACGTAACCACTTCATTATCCTGTATTTTTAAACCGCGACCTTCGGTATCCTTTAAATCGGTATCGATGGTAAGGTCGGAATGAAAACCGTTATCATGGCAAATGGATTTTATCCGCAGGAACTCGTTGGTCTCATCGTTGTCAACATAACTGATCACATTGCTGGGGATTATAAAGAGGTTCGATCCAAACAGGAAGGCGTATTTCATAGTTTCGGCGTTAAATTAATGATGGCAGATAATATTTTAACTCTAAAGTTTCCCTGTTGTTTTAATCATTGCGAAATTTTTGTTGCTTTCAAATTAACACGCCCTGATGAGAAAACTTCAGATCGGTTTCACCGGCCAGTGCTGCCGTCGCGTAGGAATCGTCGTCGATAAACAGTTTTTCGTTATCGATCTCTATATGCAAGCCGCCGGCCATAAAATTTCCCCGGATGCGGATAATATTCAGCGGCATATTGACTTCAAGTTCAGCCACAATATTGGCCTCCAGCCCCATAGCTGTCTTGTAGTCGAGCTGGCGCACGTCTAACACGGTTGAACCATCGCGTTTATTTACCTGCAGGTGGTTGTATGTTTCATGGATCAGGAAATGGCTAATATCTTCCGACCGGTTATTGGTGATATGAAGCACATGCCCTTCATTGTCTTTAATATCGGCGTCGATGGCCAGCACGGAACGTTTTTCGCCCTCGGGATCATCTTTGTGCACAGACACGATCCTCAGGAAACGGGTTGTCTGCTCATTGTCAACATAGCTTATGGTATTGCCCGGAACAACGAATACGTTGGACCCGAACAGGAATGCGTATTTCATGGCTTAAGTGTTTTCAATATAAATCATTAAGAACTTTAATTGTTTTGGCGTAACGAGAAATTTATATTTGGTGAACCTCAATTTAAACCTGATGAACAGAAAGGTAATTTTTTGGGCCGTTATAACCGCCCTGGGCGGATTTCTTTTCGGCTTTGACACTGTAGTGGTTTCGGGCGCCGAACAAGCAATCCAGAAATATTGGCAGTTGGGCGATTTTCAGCATGGGTTTACCATTGCGATAGCGCTGGTGGGTACCATGATGGGTGCCTTCCTCGGGCGCATGCCGGCCGACAAAATGGGACGGAAAGCAGCGCTGATGATCGTAGCGGCGATATTCCTGGTCACTTCGATAGGTACAGCCGTGGTCTCCAACTGGTATTTGTTTGTTATTATGCGCTTTATAGGCGGATTGGGTATCGGCGCATCATCGGTTATCGCGCCGATCTACATTTCAGAGATATCACCCGCATCTTTCCGCGGGCGTTTAGTGATCTTGTTTCAATTCAATATTGTTTTGGGTATCGTGATCTCCTTGCTGTCAAATTATATCATCGTCACGTCCTACCACGGTTCGTGGCGGTTAATGCTGGCAGTGATGGCTGTGCCTTCATTGTTATATTTATTGCTGCTCCGGTTCGTGCCCGAAAGCCCGCGATGGCTCATATTGCACAAAGCAAAATATGACGAAGCCAAAGAGACGCTGAGGATGATCAATCCGGATACCTATGAACAGGAAATGGACACGATCGTTAACAGCAAGAACCAGGAAGTTAAAGATACTACGAGTGAGAATTTGTTCACAAAGCGCTATCGCCGCCTGGCATGGCTTGCGTTCCTGATCGCTTTTTTCAACCAGGTTTCCGGCATAAACGCTATCCTTTATTATGCACCGAGTATTTTTACTATGGCCGGGTTTGATAAGAACGACTCCTTCTCAGCATCATTCTACCTTGGGTTGGTCAACTTTGCTTTCACCATGCTGGCCATCTTTTTGATCGATAAGGCAGGGCGCCGCAAGCTGATGTTTATCGGCTCGTTCGGCCTTATTATTTCCCTGGGACTCGTCGCCTACTGTTTTCACTTAAAAAATGCCGACGGGCATTATGTGATCTGGCTCTTAATGGCCTACA
>JAFDZL010000038.1 GCA_018266935.1 Bacteroidota bacterium
ACTAACCGTCTTTTCACTTATCGTTTATTACCTGCAAAGGGTGCGTTTCAAATCGGCTGCTTTATCCCCTGCACGAGCAACTGTAAAACATAAAAAGGAGAATTATTTACGTTATCGAGGCTTTTCTGTTAAAGCAGGCTTCAAATAATTCCCCTTTATCTATATCTACCCAGGAAGGCGCTGCAGAAATTCTGCGCGCCTTCGTTTTTTTTCTCTTACCGACGTCCTATAAAAGAGAGGGAGCAGCCTTCACAAAATTTTTGACGCGTATTGCTTTTTACGGGCATCATTTTTGTAATTTTATACTTGATTTCAGATCAAAGAATCATGCGCATACTCAAATTCATGGCCATTGGGGCCGCCGTAGGTTACGGCATATATTATCTCACCAAAGAGAAGGAAAACGGAAAGTCGATTTTAGAGGAATTGATAGAAGACGGGCCCGACTATTTCGACCGCGCCAAAAAGTATGTGGAATACACCGTCGATCAGATAGCAGAGCGGCTGCATACGGAATAAAAGCCGGACAACAGTTTAAAAATGGTGGCCAAAACGTGTCACCATTTCTATTTGGTTGAGTGCTGCAAAAAAAAACGTTCCGGCCCCAGCCGGAACGCATCAACTAAATCAAGCAATCTCATGCTTGCCTCCGCCTTTCTCAGGGGCGGGAAGATCATATAGTCCGAAAGTCGGGATCCCGATAGCTATCGGGACCGCATAAGTCCGAAAGACGAATCAGCAAACTACTTCAACCAGTTACTCCTGGTCAAACTCCCCCACAGCGCGCAGTTCCACCTTGTCGCCGACAATCGCTGCCGGCAAATGCCCCACGCCAAAATCCGTACGGTCAATTGCTCCTGTGATCCTGAAGCCCGCTATAGGTTTTTGAGTCTGCATGCTCTTGCTGACGCCGGTAATGACCATGTCGAGCGTTACCGGTTTGGTAACGCCGTGGATGGTCAGGTCGCCATTTAGTTTAAAGGTTTTGTCGCCCGTTTTCGTCACACCCTTACTTACAAACGTGATGTTCGGGTACTTGGTGACTTCCAAAAAATGATCGCTTCTAAGATCATTATCCCTCGAATCATTGTCCGTGTTTACAGAAGCGGCGTCTATGTTCACCTCGAATACGGCGTCGCTGAAATCGGGTTTTGATGAGGTAAGCGTCGCATCGAATTTCCTGAAATTGCCATCCACATCCGATAGCGCCAGATGGCTTACCGTAAACGCTATCCTGGCATGGGGCTTGTTCACCACCCATTTCGCCTGGGCAAAGGCTGCGGCACCGATCAGCAAAAACAAGCCTAATAAATTGAACCTCTTCATATTACCTCCTTTTAGGCTTTAATCGTTATAACGCTGAAATGTTTTAATCTGCCTCAACCTTTTCTTAAAAACTCCCGCCTGTTTAATTTGCATCAGCACTAGGACCGCCCGGGCCAGGGCCACCAGGCCCGCCGCGGAAACCACCGGGGCCACCGAACGGCCTGTCCGGGCGCTGTCCGGCAAACTTCTGCAGCCTCAGCGTAAAGGTGAGCAGGTAATAACGGCCCAAACGGTTCACATTGCTTTGAGTAATGGCATATGCGGTTGACGTTGATGTAAAACCTGTGTTTTCATTAAATACATCGTAAACCGAAAAACGCAGTGTACCTACATTACCCTTCAGAAAACGCCGCTCAACGTAAGTGTTCAGCACATTAGGGTTGGTAGCCCCCTTGTAGCCTTCATATATCACCTTGCTGTAGTCATAGCTCAATGTCCAATCTTTGAAGAAATAGTGCTTACCATTTGCTCCCAGGGTGATCGTACGAAAGTTGTTATTGACATTAGCCTCCTGAACCGAGTTATTGGAGTAGTTAATGCTATAATTCGCATTTATCTCAGCATCCACCACATCGGTAATATCCACCCTGAAACGCGCGCCCTGCGTAAGCACAAGGTTTTTCGCAATATTTTTCTGCGTAACAGAGTCCGAGGCAAGGTAGGTAGTGAGGTAAGAAATATTGTTGTTATATGAGATATTACCATTGATAAACAGCGTGTACTTGCGCTTCTGCCATGGCTTGGCAAACAGGTAAAATGCAGAGGCGTTGTAAAACCCGGATGCATTTTGATATCTCGTCAATATCGCACCGGCCAGTCTGGGGTTTGAATAATCGCGTGGGTAGGTGACCGTGTTTGCTACGATCTTGTTATCGGTTTGGGTAAAATTCAAGTTCGAAAAGAACACATTGCCTGACGCAAAGTCGAATTTGTTGTACCTGATCTGAAATGTGTTATTGTATTCAGGCAGCAGGTCGGGGTTACCCTGCACCGGGTAGCTGGCGTTCGAGAAATCGGTAACCGGCTGCAGTTCGTTATAAGTAGGTGAATTGCTGGCGCCCTGGTAATTGATCGTCAGCGTTTGGCTGCGCGAGAAATTGTAAACATAACGTGCTACCGGCGAAAAATTGAATGTCGTCTTGTTCGTCGGGGCAGTTATGGTTGATGATCCCTCCAGCAACGTGGGCTGCCCGGCGACTCCCAGTGTAAAGTTGTATTTCTTGTCGATAACGCGGTAATTGATACCGAAACGATTGGTAATAAAGTTGAAACTGTAATCATTACTCAGGAATGGGTCGCGGTTCAGATCACCGGTATTCGTAAGCGTATCGGTCGCCTTGTCGGCCGTGGTATGCGCGTTGTGATATGCATAGTTGAATTCGAGGTAGGATATTTTACCGACCGGTTCCAGGTATGATAACGATATGCCGGCGCTGTCGGTACGGCTATTCGTGTTGATCTCCTGGTTCACCGGCGCATTAGCTTTGCCGGCCAAGTAATCATATTGCGGGTTCTGGTACTGGTTGCTGGTTGTAGTACCGCCGGTTAGTAACACACTGAGATTGCGTCCGCGCTTTTGGAAACGGTGATTATATAATGCGCTCAGGCCAAAATTCGGCGCTGATGAATGCAGCAATAGGTTCTCGGTATAATCAGAAATTAAAGTGCTGTCAACAGTCGCTGCCTGTAGCCTACTGCCCAAAGATTGATTGGTGTGTACGGAGCTGTAAGAGAACGTCGGGATAAATTTAAAATAGTTAACGGTATCAGGCCTATATTCGATATTGAAGTTGAAACGGTGGTTGATATTTTGGTCATGCTCGTTGCTATTGCTGTTCTGCACCGAGGGCTGACCGGATATATTATCCTGGAATGATCTGGAAATGGTGTACACTGAGTTATCGGCAAAGCTATAGCTTCCGTAAACGGTTACCTTCTTACCCCAATTATCACGATAATTGAAACCCAACGAACGGGCAGTGGTAATGCCGTTTTGGCTCCCACTAAAAAATCCCCCGGGACCGCCACCTCTTCTGCCGCCGCCACCGCCGGGGCCGCCGCCGAAATTGAAAAGGTTAGTATTGGTGTTGTTCAGATTGCCCGATACGGCGATCTGTCGGTTACCGTTGAAAGAAAATATGTTTGTTGAGGCGATATACCGGTTACCATCCTTTGTCCCGTCAATTTGCGGGATAGCGTCTTCGCCATCGCCGATGGTTCCCTGGCCGAAATAGCCGTGGTTTTTATCCTGCCGGATATTGATGTTCAATACTTTCTGCGGATCACCGGTTTTGATGCCCGTGATATTGGCCTGGTCGCCGTAATCGTCAATCACCTGGATATTCGAAACCAGGTCGGCGGGCAGGTTACGCGTAAGACTGGTCACGTCGCCCGCCATATAGTCCTTGCCGTTCAATCGCACCTTGCTTACGCTTTTGCCCTGCGCGGTTATATTGCCGTTGGCATCCACGTCCATCCCGGGCATCTTTTTGATAGCATCCTCCACCATCGAACCTTCACGCACCTTATAAGCCGCGGCGTTATACTCTATCGTATCTTCCTTCACTTTTACCGCGTTCACGTCCGTGATGGTGACACCTGATAGCATAATAGCGTCAGCTTTTAGTACGACCGGGGCCAACTCGGCAGTGGTATTACCCGGCTTAAGATTATATCTGCGCCTGATGGCCTGGTAGCCAACGGAAAAAAATGTAAGGCTAAACTGGTTAACCATAACCGACTTAAAGGTATAGCGCCCATTGGCATCGGTGGCTGCCACCGAGCTATCCTTGCCTGTCAGCAATTTTACAGTTGTGCCAGGCAGAGTAACCCCGGTGCTGTCCTTAACAATACCGGTGACGACACGCCCTGTTTGAGCTTGAACCTGAGCGGCTACGAAAATGATGATGGCGGCAAATAAGTATTTAAGTTTCATGATACATCAATAAATGATGGGACAAAGCAACTATAATACTCCGATACCATAAAATGCAATAGACAGGCGGCGATAAAGTATAGACGGAGTCGGGGTTTTATCCTATAAACTATGTTATTCCCGCCAGGAACAGCTCAAATTCGTCTTTAAAGAGCTATTGTGCCCGTTCGTCGGCAAATATGCGCCATCGGGCGGTTTCGGTTGTCATCGGCTTTGCTGTTACGTAATATTGTAACCGATTTATTACATCTTTCAACTGTCATCAATTGTAAATTAAGTTAGGAATGCAAGCGCAACGTGGATATAGTAAACTGATAGCCGTATTGGCACACATACTGGTGTGGGCGGTATTGGGCCTGGCTATCTTTTACTATCAACCCTTTTTCTCCGGGATCGATATACCCTATCAGTTCTGGATAAGGCAGACCGTCGTCCTGGGTTTGCTTGTGATCGCGTTTTATGTCAACGCATTTGTACTTGTTCCCAGGTTCTTGCTGAAGAATCATACAGGCTATTATTTTGTCATCATCATCGGCATTGTCGCAGCGATCGTATTTATCAATGGCTGGGTTGACAGGGCGCTTAACCTGCACCAATTGTTTGAAGAAGCTTTCCATAAACGGGGTGCACAACAGGCATTAAGACACCGGCCGCCCAAAGGCCAGCGCAATGGCGGCATGATCGACACGTTAACGCTGACAATCTCGGCACTGGTGATCGGCATCAGCACCAGCATGACCACTATACAGAAGTGGCAGAAAGATAAACAGGCGCGCGAGGAACTGGAAAAAGATAAAGTGACTTCCGAGCTTTCATTCCTGAAGGCGCAGATCAATCCGCATTTCTTTTTCAATACGCTGAATAACATCTATGCGCTCACTTTAGTTGACGGGGAGATCGCCGGAAAAGCGATACACCAGCTATCGCGCATGATGCGCTATTTACTTTATGATACGCAGTCGGGCCAGACTATGCTGAGCCAGGAGATCGCATTTGTGAAAGACTATATCAGCCTGATGAAATTGCGGCTTACAGATGCCGTGCAGGTAAACATCGATACACCTTCAGACCTGAAGGACCTGCCGTTGGCGCCAATGATATTCCTGCCTTTTGTGGAGAACGCATTCAAGCACGGGGTCAGCGCAACGCAGAAAAGCCATATCGATATCGTCGTGCGGCAAAAAGAAAATGTGCTCGATCTGACGGTTAAAAATTCGATAATGAAGGATAATAGTGTTAGCTTAGATACCAATAGCGGCATCGGCCTGGTAAATACCCGCCGCCGGCTCGACCTGCTGTATCCGGGCAAATACAAACTGGATATCACCGAGCAAAATGCTGCTAACGAGTACGTGGTTCACTTAATTCTCGATCTGTCATGACACTGAATTGCATCGCGGTTGACGACGAACCCCTGGCGCTCGGCCTGGTGTGCAAATTCATCGAGCAAACGCCATTTTTAAACCTCGTGGGCAAGTACTCGGGCGCCGTGGAAGCGCTGAAAGCCATTCACACCCAAAAGATCGACCTGATATTCCTCGACATCCAGATGCCCGACCTGAACGGCATCGAGCTGGCGCGGGTATTGGATAAAGGGCCCGACAAACCGCGTATCATATTCACAACCGCCTATAACCAGTTTGCGCTC
>JAFDZL010000389.1 GCA_018266935.1 Bacteroidota bacterium
AACCGGTACCCTAGTTCGATTTACCTTTTTCGCAAAGGGAATATGTATACCTGACCCTTACCGTTGCCGTGAGGATGTCGTTAGGTGCAAACGCACAAAGCAATTACAAACCCGGCTATGTAGTAACATCTAAAGGCGACACGGTTAAAGGATATATTGACTATCAGGAATGGGAATTAAACCCTGAAACGATAAGTTTCCGAAAAACTGAAAACGAGCAAACTGTGCAATATGGCGTAAATGATATTGTATTTTTTACGATTGATAAGGCCGAGTCGTATGTGAAATATACTGGGCGAATAACGATGGATCAAACAGACCCTAACAGGGTAATTCCTGATAATCAGCGCGACACCAGCTTCAGAACCGGCACTGTGTTCCTGAAAGTCATAGAGAAAGGACCACGCGTGATTTTGTACTCCTACCAGGATGATATTAAGGTAAGGTATTTCATCAGTGCTGCGCCGGGTGCTGCGCCAAAAGAGCTTATTTTCAGGGTAACAACCTCTTATACGGAATTCACCTACCAGAAACAACTGAGCGCTGCCGCATATCAATATAATGAACTGAATGATGCACTGATCGCGTTGATATCCCGAGCAAATTACACAGAAGACAATATTCTTGAAATAGTAGGGAAAATAAATCACATCAGCCAGGCTGAATACAATAAAACTTATGCTAGCGGACCTGCTTATACGTTGTTTGCCGGGGCGGGCCTGAATTTGACGACCACAATTCCACCAGCCTCGAGCCCGTTTTATGCTGCCGGTGCGCGTTCATATACTTCTTATATGCCGGCTGTTTATTTCGGGGCAAACGTTTTTGCAAATCCCGGAACGCGAAAGCTTCAGTTAACTTTTCAACTATCGGCTTCGGGAAGCAACCTGCGGGAAAAATATGACAGCAAAGTATATCCCTACGTCCCCGATGAAGCCATGTATAATGCAACCGTTTTTTCGGGATCACTGCAGGTAATATACAATTTTTATAACAAGGAATATTTTAAGGCATTTGCTGGTGCGGGGATCATTGCTTCCGCCTATTCGTTTTCAAATACCTATATAGGAGCGCAAGATCATAATAACTCGTCGGTTGATTTTAATTCCTCTGAACCCTGGTTATTCAATACATTTAACGATGGATTTTTATTCAAAGCAGGCGTTCAATTCTCAAAACACGTTGAATTATTTGGCGAATACCAGTCATCTATCGGGGTGAGCCAGAGCCCTTACTATGAGTTGTCGTCTAACACCAAGGAGATCGCATTGATCTATATATTCCGATAATTTTTGTTATAATATGAAACTATATCTATCACTGATTATTATTTTTCTGTCAGTATATTCTGCAAACGCCCAAAGCAATTTCAAACCCGGTTATGTGGTCAGCCTCAAAGGCGATACCATCCGCGGCTCAATCGATTACCGGGAGTGGGAAAGCAATCCCAGGCAAGTCACGTTCAAAAGCGATGCAGGAGCCGGGCAGGTGTATTCCGTCCAAAACTCGAACGGCTTTGCGGTGACGGGACTTGAATATTATGAAACACATACCATAAACGTGAGCCAGGGCCAGGTGGATCTGACCAAATTAGGAGGGGTGCCCGACACCAGCTACCGGGTTGATACCGTTTTTCTGAAAATTCTGGCCAAAGGCAAATATTTGTCGCTGTACAGTTATCATGACAATATAAAAACGCGTTATTATATTATGGCCCGGGGCGATGCCCAGCCGCAGGAACTTGCTTACCTTGTTTATACCGGGCAGGATGGTAATGTGAAATATGTTAACGGTTATCGTCTCCAACTGGCGTCCATAGCCCAGAAAAATAACGCAGGTAACAGCGATCTATCCGGGCTGATCTCAAGGGCGGACTACGATGACAAAGACCTGGGGAAAATTGTAACGATGATCAACGGCGGCAACTCCTACCAGGCGGTTTCCCAAAGCCAGTTTGGGACAAGATGGTTCGCGGGAGCCGGCGTGAGTTATAATGACATGGTTTTTACAGGCTCTATAAACTACGGGGATGCCTATTCGCTTTTTCCGAAAGTTTCTGTCGGGATCGACCTTCTGCCGAACAAGGTCACACAACAATTCTTTTTACGGGCTGAGTTATCGGCCACGGCAGACAGTCACGATTTTAAAGACGCGAATTCGGAACTAAAGGTCAACCAGGATATGGCTTCACTCGTTCTCCAGGCTTATTACAGCCTTTATAATGGGCAAAAGGTAAAAATATTTGCCGGGGGAGGCATTGCGGTCAATTTCTCAACTTACCCGACTCACTATTACAGAGCCCTTGGAGGTATCGATGATACACCAATAACTAACTCGGGCTACCCGGATTATAATACCATTTGGGAATCATTTGTGTTGAAGGCCGGGGTAATTCTGAACAAGAAAATAGAGCTATACGCGGGCTACTCGCCGCCGGCAACCCTAACCAATAATTACTCGAACTTCGCCGGTAATATTGTCATGTACCAGGCAGGAATG
>JAFDZL010000390.1 GCA_018266935.1 Bacteroidota bacterium
ACGTGCAGATCGCCCAGCCGCTAAACTTCCCTACTATCGAGATCACGCTGGACAGGCTTAAAGTGGCGCAATTGGGACTGAACATTAAGGATATATCCAATTCGGTTACCGCGAGTACCTCTTCCAGCCGGTTCGTTGAAAAGAACCTGTGGCTCGATTCCAGGAACCAGTACACCTACCAGGTGCAGGTGCAGGTACCCGAATACGTGATGAACTCGATGGATCAGCTGAAAGAGATACCGCTGATACAGGGTAAAAGCAGCCCGGTATTGGGTGATGTAGCGGCTTTCAAAACCATCTACTCGCCCGGCGAATTTGACCGCGTGGGTCCGCGAAGATATCTGTCGGTAAGCGCTAATATTTATAAAACGGACCTGGGCAAAGCCACGACGGATGTTCAAAGGGCCGTAAATTCGATCGGGAAGCCGCCAAAAGGATTGATAGCTACCCTGGGCGGCATGTCCGGATTATTGACCGAGACCCTGGGCAGTTTACAAAACGGCCTTGCTTTTGCTATTTTGGTCATCTTCCTGCTGCTGGCAGCCAATTATCAGTCGTTCAAGGTGGCGCTGACCGTATTGGTTACCATCCCGGCGGTAATATTGGGCTCGATAGCGGCATTGCTGCTCACCGGAGCTACGCTGAACCTGCAGTCGTATATGGGTATGATCATGTCAACAGGCGTCTCCGTAGCCAACGCGATCCTGGTCGTTACCAATGCAGAAAAATTAAGGCTTGAATACCGCAATGCCAATAAGGGAGCGGTAACAGCCGCATCCATCAGGCTAAGGCCCGTGCTGATGACCAGTGTGGCCATGATAGCGGGCATGATACCGATGGCGTCGGGCCTGGGTGAGGCCGGCGAGCAAAGCGCTCCCCTTGGCAGAGCGGTTATCGGCGGCTTGTTCGCCTCTACCCTCGCGGTTTTGTTCATATTGCCCCTCGTGTTTGCGTGGGTGCAGGAAAAAACCAGTTATGAATCACCGGAGCTGATGCCCGAAACTGAAACAAATACCTCAAATGCACATATTTAAAATGAAATATAAAGTAATCCTATTGGCAGCCATGGCCTGTTCGCTCGCTGCCTGCTCGGGTAACCATAAACCCGTTGATATTTCCGACCCCAAAAAAACGGACGCTGATCCGTACAAAACCGGAACCGTAACCGAAAAAGCGCTTTCGGGCGCCGCGCGCCTGCCGGGACAATTACAGGCCTTTTACGAAGTGAATATCTTCCCAAAAGTGAATGGTTTCGTAAAAACGCTTTATGTTGACCGCGGATCTGTCGTACAAAAAGGCCAGTTGCTGGCCGTACTTGAAGCGCCCGAACTGGATGCCCAGTTCCAGGCCGCCAATTCACGTTATCTGCAGGCGCAGGAAAGTGCCATCGCCAGCAAAGAAAAATACGAACGTTTGAACGAGGCCGCGAAAGAGCCGGGTTCAGTATCGCAATTAGACCTGGACGACGCACAGGCGCACATGAGAGCCGACCAGGCCATGGTAAACGCCGAGAAATCGAACGTGGAATCGGTGCGGACTATGACCGATTACCTGAAAATATACGCTCCGTTCGATGGCGTCATCACCCAGCGTAATATTTCTCCGGGTACTCTGGTTTCTCCGGGCAAAACCTCCGATCAGCCGATGCTGGTCCTACAGGACCTCGACAAACTCCGGCTGCTTGTTTATATCCCGGAA
>JAFDZL010000391.1 GCA_018266935.1 Bacteroidota bacterium
AAGCGCCGTTCTTTAAAGTAGCCGACTACGGCATCGTGGGCGACGCTTTCGAGGTGGTGCCAAAACTGATAGCAGCCGTTAAGGAATATAAGGCTTCGGCATAAAGATTTGCAGCGATGGGCAATAATATGAAAAAAATAAAGCTGGATATCGTCGGGCTCTCCTACAGCCAGACGCAGTCCGGCGCGTACGCGTTGGTTTTGGGCGAAGTGAACGGACGTCGCAGGCTGCCGATCATTATCGGGAGTTTCGAGGCGCAGGCCATCGCGATAGAGATCGAGAAAATGACGCCCAGCAGGCCACTCACCCACGACCTGTTCAAGAATTTCGCTCAAACTTTCGGCATTACGATCCAGGAAATTATTATCTATAATCTTGTTGACGGTATATTCTACGCCAAGCTGATCTGCTCGGACGGTAAGAAAACGATCGAGATCGACGCCCGTACCTCTGATGCTATTGCCATGGCTGTGCGTTTCGATTGCGCCATTTACACCTACGAGTTTATCCTGTCAAGCGCCGGTATAGTGATCGAAGGTAATGACTTTGTCTATCTCGAGAACATGGCCGATGCCACCGAAGAAAAAACCGTAACAGCGGCAACAGGCGGTGGTTATGCCTCGCTAAGTAACGACGAGCTAAAGATTAAACTACAGGAAGCGCTAACCGAAGAGGCATACGAAAAGGCAGCCAAAATACGCGATGAGCTGAACCGCAGGAAAGCATCCTGAGATTTGAGATGTGAGATATGAGATTTGAGACAAATAGTTCTGCTATGAATCCTCACATCGTTTCACAAACTCTTTTATATCCCGAATCCTGCACCTCAATTCACACCTCTTCTTTATGAATCTCGAGCTGCGGCTGACACTGATGAATTTCATGCAATATTTTGTGTGGGGTGCATGGTTGCTTACTATCGGTGCGTATTGGTTTCAGAACAAGCATTGGTCAGGGGCACAATTCGGTGCAATATTTTCAACGATGGGTATTTCGGCCATCTTCATGCCGGCGCTTACCGGTATCATCGTCGATAAGTGGATCAATGCCGAAAAGCTGTATGGTATCATGCACATCCTGGGCGGATTATCGCTGATCACACTGCCGATGATCAACAATCCTATTGCTTTCTTTTGGGTGATGTTGCTGAACATGATATTCTATATGCCGACGATCTCTTTATCGATCACGGTTGCATATTCAGCACTTAAGAAAGAAAATATCGATGTTATCAAAGATTACCCTCCTATCCGCACCTGGGGAACCGTCGGCTTTATTGTTGCTTTATGGGTGGTGAGTTTGACGCATAACGAGATCTCGGCCAATCAATTCTACATCGCGTCCGCGGTCGCGATAGCGTTGGGCCTGTATGCTTTCAGCCTGCCTAAATGTCCGCCGTTGATGAAAACCGGCAACAGCAAATCATTTATTGACCTTTTTGGCTTGAAAGCGTTCACCCTTTTCAAAACACCCCGTTTTGCTGTTTTCTTTGGATTCGCTATGTTGTTAGGGGCAGCACTACAACTCACTAATGCTTATGGTGATACTTTCCTTCATGATTTTGAAAACAATCCTCAATACCAAGGTTTAACAGCAGTAAAATACCCTGCGATAATCATGTCCATATCGCAGGTGTCAGAAACATTGTTTATCCTTGCGATACCGTTTTTCCTGCGCAGATTTGGCATTAAATATGTCATGCTGTTTAGTATGCTGGCATGGGTGCTGCGATTTGGGCTGTTTGCTTTTGGTAACCCGGACGGAGGTTTATGGATGATCGTACTATCGTGTATTGTTTACGGCATGGCGTTCGACTTCTTCAACATCTCAGGTTCTTTATTCGTCGAAACACAAACCACACCTGAGATACGCGGCAGCGCTCAAGGCTTGTTCATGATGATGGTGAATGGATTTGGGGCTTTATTTGGCAGTTCTATCAGCGGCATTATCATTGATAAGTTTTTCACCCTGCCCGATCACAGCAAGAATTGGCAAGGCATTTGGCTCACATTCGCCGCTTATGCCTTAGTCATTGCCTGTATTTTCCCGTTCGTCTTTCGCTATAAGCACAACGAGGCCGTAAAACACGCCATTCAGCATATATAAGATCAATTTCCGCCAAAAGCGTCGAGAGCGATGGTGGGCTTGCCACTATTGTCAAACGCACCTAAGCCATACCCCTGCCAGTTATATGCTTCGGGCTCCCAGTAGAATACGCCCAGGCCATTGCCGTTTGCCAGTGAGTTATTTTTAGTGATAATATCCGTTAGGAAATTGCGGCTATCGGTTGGATCAGACGTGCTCATGCCTACCTCGCAGATCATCACAGGCGTTCCATACCGCGTCACCATATCCTGCATATTCGCAAGACACTCGGTATCATATGTTTTATAATCAGTTGCTGATGGATATAATGACATACCTATAATGTCCCATTGCGCATTATTCGCCTTTAAACCGTCAAACAACCATCGGAAATGCGTATTGTCGTAACCGTTTGAAACATGCACAATAACCTTGGTCGTACTACTTACCGACTTAACCGCCTGGTACCCGGCTTCCACCAGCGCGGCAAAATTGGCCATATTGGTCGATGCGCGGCCATCTTCCCAAAGCATGCCGTCGTCCACTTCATTACCCACCTGCACCCAATCCGGGGTAATACCGTTGGTTTTTAGCGTGTCCATCACATGTACCGTATAATCATGGAGCGCAGTCACGAGTGAGCCAAATGAAAGCGGAGCCCAGGCTGCCGGTTTTGGTTGTTTCCCCGGATCTGCCCAGCTATCGGAATAATGAAAGTCTATCATCACCTTCATGCCCGCGTTCTGAGCACGAATCGCCTTTTTCAATACATCAGCGGTATTACACCAGCCATCAGAAGGGTTTACCCACGCCCTCAGCCTGATGGCATTGAAACCGAGCGTTTTCATTAGGGTGAAAATATCCTGCTGGTTTCCCTTTTTGTCGTAGAATTTCATGCCAGAGGCTTCCATTTGCGTGACCCAGCTTATGTCGGCTCCCTTAGCAAAACCGGCAGCTACAGATGGCGGCGTATAAGTTTGCGGCGGTGCCGGGTTGCCGCCTTTATTCGAAGAGCAGGATATTGTAAAGAAACCGGCGCACAAAAGGCAGACCCACGTCACAGTTTTCAGTTGCATAGCTTTAATTGGCAAAGCGGTAAGGCTTTATACAAAGGTAAATGCAGGGAATCAAAAATAAAATGTTTATTTAACATTTATTATCAGAGCCGGCTTTGCAGAGCCTCGATCGCATTTGTCAGGTAAGCCAGCGGTGCATTCCAGTTGATGGCGACCTCATTTACCGCATAAGCCCGATCGTCATCGATGTAGGCTTCATCGGGTACAGTTGACGGAACCCTTAT
>JAFDZL010000392.1 GCA_018266935.1 Bacteroidota bacterium
CACCTGCTGTTTGTTCAGGATGTGCTGATAAAATTCTTTCTCCATGCCGGTTCTCCTAACCTGGTTGCTGTAGGCGAAATCTTCCACAAGATATGAAAAAAGACCTGTTAACTGCGTCGCTTCAACGTCAAAAACACCGGTTGAGGAACAGGTTTTTTGTCCTCCGTATTCAAAATAAATGATCTGATCGCTGCAAGTGCCATTACCATGGCCTGTTTTAAAGATGATAAGCGCATTTCTATAGTGTTAGTTTCGTTTAGTGATTCAGGCTAAAAACGGGACAAAGGCCCCAAAAGTTACATTTATCTTTAATTCATTGCTCGTAAGCAAGCCCATACCGGGTCTGTAAATATCATTTGGAATTGTTATTGTTTCTTACTTACTTTGATTTACAAAGTACTTTCTATTTATTGCAAATCACTTTAAATCACTAAAAAATGAACAATTACGCAACGATCTTCAGAAACTGGTTCGGCTACGCCGCCCTGATCACGCTGGTGTGTATTCTCGTCTATGTTACGGTGCAGCAAAGCTTTCGCCTGTCGGCCAACGACCCGCAGGTACAAATGGCGCAGGACGCCGCCATCGCCATCGATAAGGGGATGGATCCAAAATCGTTACCGGCAACCCAAACAGGCATCGAAATTTCCCAGGGGCTATCCCCATACGTCATGGTTTATGACGCTTCAGGAAATGTGGTCGCAGGCAGCGCCGCGCTGAATGGCAAACCGCTAAAAATCCCGCAGGGCGTAATCGACTTCATCCGTAAAAATGGACGCGACGCCGCTTCGTGGCAGCCGGAGCCGGGTGTGCGGCAAGCCATGGTGGGTGTCAGCACCACGAAAGGAAACTACATTGTTGTATCCGGCCGTTCGCTGGGACCTACCGAGGAGCGCATAGAGCGGTTAGGCGAACAGGTAGCTTTCGGCTGGGTGATGTCGCTTATCGGCATGCTGCTTATAGCCTACCTGCAATGGCTGATGGCGCGCAAACCGCAAGCCATGTGAATCTTGCACGCTATTGACTAAACCATCGCTATTTTTTTGCC
>JAFDZL010000393.1 GCA_018266935.1 Bacteroidota bacterium
ATTTTACGGTATCCATCGATAACGCCCAATGCATAAATGCGTATGCGTGTTATCTTCTTTTTGCCAAATAAAAGCTTAAATATGCCGGTCGGCAGTAAACGGCCTTTTTTTATCGTTTTAAATATTTGGTTATAGTCGGGCAGCGCAAGTCCGAAAGCAACTATTTTACCGTCCTGTTCGGCGACAAGTGCAAAATCAGGGTCGAGGATCAGTTTAAGATCTTTGGCCAGGTAATTAAACTCATCATCGTTGAGAGGGACGAAGCCGGTATTCTGGTCCCAGGCTTTGTTGTAAACTTCACGGAGTTTTTCTGTTTCGCCCTTAAAATCCTTTAGGTTTACCTTCCGGATAACAATGTTATTTCGCTTGAGTCGTCCCTGTAGCGCATCCAGCAAACGAACCGATTTGTCATCATAATTCTGACCTTCCCAGTTCCAGGCCAAAAGATCGACTTGTTTAGTGTAACCCTGGCTTTCGATCAGATCCTTATAATAAGGAAAATTATAGGTCTGCATCAGCACCGGAGAACTGTCGAAGCCCCTGATCAGCAGGCCGCATGGCTCGTTGGTAGAAAAATTAACCGGGCCAATAATGTTCTGTGTAACGCCTTTCTCCTTTAACCATTGGGTTACGGTATCGAACAACAGTTTGGCAACTGCCTTATCAGTGATACAATCAAAGTAGCCAAAAAAACCATCATTACGATGATTGAACTCGTTATGCGCATTGTTCAGTATAGCTGCAATGCGGCCAACGATCTTGTCGCCATCATAGGCGAGGAAGGCCTGAAGCTTATTGTGTTTATGAAAAGGGTGGATGGTCAGCAGGTCTCGTTGCGCAATAAATAATTCCGGCACATAATAAGGATCGTCCTTATACAGGTCGTGCGGAAAGTCAATAAACTTAGCCAGTTCCTTTTTATTGCTAACAGGAATTACCTTTTTCATTACAGTCTTTTGATCCTAAATGGTTTTGATCAGATATCGTTCACCATGCTTACGCCTACTTCCTTGAATACCTTCGCTATTTTGTCGATAGCTTCTTCGATTTGTGCAAAAGTGTGGGTCGCCATTAAGGAGAAACGAAGTAAGGATGAGTCCGAAGGAACAGCCGGAGATACAACAGGATTGACAAATACGCCTGTATCCTGCAAATAGCGCGTAACGATGAATGTTTTTTCGTTATCGCGTACATATATAGGCAGGATCGGACTTTCAGTAGGGCCAAGGTCGAAACCTTCGTCTATCAGCAGTTTTTTGGCATAATTGGTATTATCCCAAAGCTTTTGTATGCGCTCAGGTTCAGATATGATAATGTCCAGAGCGGCTAAGACACTTGCTACGGCCCCTGGCGGCATACTTGCACTGAACATCAGCGAACGCGCACGGTGCTTCAGGTAATCGATGGTAGCATAGTCTGCAGCGATGAAGCCGCCCAGTGAAGCAAGCGATTTGCTGAATGTACCCATGATCAGGTCAACATCATCGGTCAGGCCAAAATGAGAGGCGGTACCCGCACCCTTATGACCTATTACACCAAGGCTGTGCGCATCGTCAACCATAATATTGGCGCCGAATTCTTCAGCCAGTTGTACTATTTCAGGAAGCTTTACAATATCGCCTTCCATACTGAATATACCATCCACGACGATCAGCTTTACGCCGTCATCGGGCAGAATGCTGAGCTTGCGTCGCAGATCTTCCATATCGTTGTGCGCGTACTTAATGGTGCGCGAGAATGATAAGCGGCTGCCATCGATAATCGAAGCGTGGTCGTACTCGTCTAAGATCAAATAGTCGGCCCTGCTGGCTACGATGCTCGACAATACCCCTAAATTCACCTGGAAGCCCGTACTGAATAATACCGAAGCTTCTTTGCCTACGTATTCGGCGAGCCTGTTTTCCAGGTCGATATGGATATCAAGCGTGCCATTTAAAAATCTCGAGCCTGCGCAGCCGGTCCCGTATTTGTCGATTGCTTTCTTAGAGGCTTCTTTAATTTTGGGGTGATTGGTTAGTCCTAAGTAAGAGTTAGATCCAAACATCAACACGCGTTTGCCATCTATGATCACCTCTGTGTCCTGTGCGGATTCAATGGGCCGAAAGAAGGGATATACACCCCTTTCCCGAGCTAATTCTGCGTCTTTAAATAACGCAATCCTATCATGTAGTTTTTTACCCATGTATTAACTCTGCTTTAATTTTCTGTAAACAAGTTTATAACTTCAAAGTTAGTTTGCTGATAATGTTAGAATTCCAGTTTTTGGGAAATCTAAAATTCTCAATAGGCAAATTAATTAAATTTTTTATTTAAATCACCTTACTATTTTGTATTTTTTTACAAAGCCCGCTGAAAAACTCATCGCAAGGTTTGATTTGCTGACATTTAAGTAAAAATGATGTTGCACTTTTTTATTTGATCATATTTATGCCATAAATGTTGTTTTCGCATATTTATATTGAAAATAATCCCGGTTAATCCCATTAATTTGCGCTGCCGGACGATGCTGTTATCTGCTTATGGGAAAAAGACAATACCTGCTTTTAAGTTTTATAATCATCGCGCTTTTGCCTTTACGCCTGAACGCGCAGGCAGCAGCCGATACTTCCAATAAACAGCTGACACTTCGTCAATGCGTAGATTTTGCTTTAAAAAATCAACCGGCGGTGCGCCAGGCGGCTATTGACGAAGCAATTAACGAAAAGGATATCGGTATTAGCCTTGCAGCATGGCTGCCGCAACTGACTTCTTCCGGTTCATACAGCTATTATTTTAAGGGCAGCCCGGTTTTTACTACGCCAACCGGCGTTGCGCCGACGGGCGGAGCGATCAATAACCTGTCAAGCCTTGGATTACAAGTAAACCAGGTGATCTATAATAATGATGTGCTGCAGGCAGCCAAGGCCGCCAAATACTCACGTCAGTACTACAAGCAAAACACGCTGAGCAGCCAGATCAATGTGGTATCTGATGTGAGCAAAGCGTTTTTCGACGTATTGCTGTCGGAAAAGCAACTGGATATATTAAATGAAGATATTGTGCGTTTGCAGCGAAGCCTCAAGGACGCCTATTCGCAATACAAAGCAGGCACGGTTGACAAAACAGATTATAAACAGGCAACCATCAACCTGAACAATTCTATAGCCACGCGCAAGCAAACCGCCGAGTCGATCAAAAGCAAGATCGCTTATCTGAAGCAGATCATGGGCCTGGCTCCGGCGAGTGACTTATCGTTGATTTACGATTCTACCAGGTATGAAAGCGAGGCTGTGACAGATACAAACCAGCAGTTGGACCCGAACAACCGTATCGAATATCAATTGCTGCAAACACAGCGTAATTTGCAGGATGTGAATGTTAATTACTATAAGTGGGGCTTTTTACCGTCACTATCAGCTACCGGGGCCTACAGTTGGTTTTATTTGAGCAACAGCTTTTCGACCCTTTATAACACTTCGATTCCGAGCGGGTATGTGGGTCTTACTTTAAACCTGCCCATTTTCACGGGCAATAAACGGCTCGAGAACCTGAGCAAAGCCAGGCTCCAGGCCAACCGGGTCGATCTGGATATCACAAATGTTAAGAATTCTATCAATACTGAATATGTGCAGGCGCTGGCAAGTTATAAGAGTAATTATACCAACTGGAAATTGCTGAAGGAAAATGTCAATCTGGCGAAGGATGTATATAAGGTGGTAAGCTTGCAATATCGCGAGGGGGTGAAAACCTATCTCGATGTGATCGTGTCGCAGTCGGACCTCCGCACAGCCGAGTTGAGTTATTATAACGCATTATTCCAGTTATTATCAAGCAAGATCGACCTGCAAAAGGCATTAGGTACTTTAACGGTACCACAAAATTGAACGTAAGACTCATGAAGTATCAATACCTATTTTGGATCACCTCAGCCGCTGCGATACTGGCGTCGTGCGGTAAGCCCAAGCCACAAAACACGGCCCTGCCGCCAACCCCGGTCAATGTTGCCGAGGCAAAAAAAGGCGCCGCCGTTTATTACGATCAATACCAGGGCACGGTAGTGGCGCTTAACAGGGTCGAGCTGCGGGCGCAGGTTGCGGGTTATATCACCGGTATTTTGTTTAAGGAAGGCGATGTTGTTGAGAAAGGTAAACCGCTGTATGAGATAGACCGCAGAAAATACCAGGCTGCTTATGACCAGGCGGTCGCTAACCTGGCGAGCGCCCAGGCTAATTTGGTGAAGGCGCAAAAAGATGTTGACCGCTACACTTACCTTGAGCAAAACGATGCCGTCGCCAAGCAAACCCTTGACCAGGCAGTAGCTACGCTGGCGACCAATAAGAGCGCCGTTGCCGTAGCTAAGGCGGGCATTGAGTCGGCCAAAACTGATCTTTCCTATTCTACGATCACAGCGCCGTTTACCGGTCGCATCGGTATTTCGCAGGTGAAGCTTGGGGCTGCAGTGAGCCCCGGCACTACATTGCTGAATACGATATCGAGCGAGCAGCCTATCGGCGTCGATTTCGTGATCAACCAGGATGATATAGCACGCTTTTATAACCTCCAAAAGAAGAGTGCCGATTCGACCTTTAAACTGCAGTTATCGGATGGCGTGTCCACCTATAACAAACCCGGTAAGATATTAGCTATTGACCGTGGTGTAAATAATCAAACCGGAACCATTACCGTGAGATTGGAATTCCCAAACACCGACGATGTTTTGAAGGATGGCATGAGCTGCGTGGTCAAGGTATTGAACGGCCAATCGGGCGAACAATTGCTCATTCCATATAAATCTGTGATCGAGCAAATGGGTGAGTTTTTCGTGTTTGTAAGCCAGGATACTATTGGCAAACAGCATAAAGTGACACTCGGCCCGCATGTTGGCGCCAATGTGGTGGTACTGAGCGGTTTGAATGAAGGCGACAAGGTGATCACAGAGGGTTACCAGCGTTTACGCGACGGAGGCAAGATCGTACTGGGCAACCCGAACGCTCAGCCCGGGCAACAAAAACAGGGTAAATAATAATCACAAGAGGAAAGCATGATCGCAGATACCTTTATACGCAGGCCGGTTACCGCTATAGTTATATCGATAGTGATCGTCGTGGTCGGCGTTTTGTCCATCATAAACCTGGCGGTGGGGCAATACCCTGAAATTACGCCTCCAACGGTAAATATTTCAACCTCGTATATCGGCGCTGACGCACAAACAGTAGAGCAGACGGTGGCAACCCCGATAGAGGTGCAGGTAAACGGTACGCCCGGTATGACGTACCTGCAGAGCAATAGCACAAGTAATGGTCAGATGAGCATGACGGCTAACTTTGAGGTGGGTACTGACATCAACACGGCTACGCTTGATGTGCAAAACCGGGTGAGCATCGCCACGCCCACAGTGCCCCAGGAAGTGCAGCGCCTGGGCATTGTTACCCGTAAGCGTAATCCCAGTATTTTGATGCTAGTTGCGATCTTTTCGCCAAATGGCTCGCACAACGTGCCTTTCCTGGATAATTACACGAACGTATTCGTGCGCGATGCGTTGCTTCGTGCTAAGGGTGTGGGTGACGTTATCCAGCGTGCGGACGACTTCAGTATGCGTATCTGGCTTAAGCCGGATAAAATGGCGGCGCTTGGTATTACCGCCAATGATATAACCGCCGCCCTGCAGGAACAAAACGCCCAGGTTGCGGCCGGTTCAGTTGGCGTGCCGCCTCAGAAGAAAAGCCAGGTATTTGAGCTCAGCGTCATTGCCCAGGGCCGCTTAGTTACGCCTAAGGATTTTGAAAACGTTATCGTAAGGACCCAGCCTCAAAACGGTTCCGTTGTACATCTGAAAGATGTTGCACGCGTGGAACTCGGCAAATTCAATTATTCTTCCAATTCTTTCGTTGACAATAAAAGGTCTTCGTACCTGCTGATATACCAGGCGCCGGGCAGCAACGCGCTCGAAACAGCCGACAACGTAGTAGCGACTATGGAGCAGCTGAAAAAGTCGTTCCCTACAGGTGTTGATTACGTTGTTCCATTCGAGGCGGTAACTGTGGTACGGGTTTCCGTGCATGAAGTTGTCCTTACCTTGCTCATTGCCCTTGTGCTGGTAATCCTGGTGGTTTTCCTGTTTCTTCAGAGCTGGCGAACGACACTCATCCCTGTCTTGGCTATCCCGGTTTCTATTATCGGCACTTTCATATTTTTCACGCCGCTGCATTTTACCATCAATACGCTTACACTGTTCGGCTTTGTGCTGGCGATAGGTATCGTGGTTGATGACGCTATCGTGGTGGTTGAAGCCGTACAGCATTACATGGATGAACAGGGACTTTCACCTAAGGAAGCCACCATACATGCTATGAAGGATATTTCCGCGCCTGTTATCGCGATAGCGCTGATATTGGCCGCGGTGTTTGTGCCGGTAGGCTTTGTGCCGGGTATCGTCGGCAGGCTTTACCAGCAATTTGCCATTACCATAGCTATTTCGGTGTTAATTTCGGCTTTTGTGGCGCTATCGCTAACGCCCGCGCTTTGTACGCTGATATTGAGACCCCGTAAACTGGATGAAAGCTCTAAGGGCCTGGATAAGTTCTTTTTCAGATTTAACGTCTGGTTTGGCCGCATTACCGGTAAATATAAGAACGGCGTACACAGGGGAATCAAGAACTCCAGGTTCACTATCGTCATACTCGTGTGCATTATAGTCGGCACGGTGCTTCTTTTCAAATCCAAGGCCACAGGTTTTATCCCGACCGAAGACGAAGGCCGTATTTACGTCACTTACGATCTGCCTGAAGCATCTTCCACTCAGCGCAGTGTTGCGGTATTGCATGAAATGATGGACTCGCTCGATAAGATCCCCGCGGTGGCCCATTATGCGGCGCTCGGAGGGCTGAACGTGGTGAGCTTTGCAAGCAAATCAAATAGCGGCACCATATTCGTGCAGCTTAAGCCCTGGGACGAGCGTAAGCTCACGTCTCTTGAACTGGTTGGGGTGATGCAAAAAAAATTCTCCAAGTTCAAGGAGGCGAACATTGTGGTGATCCGGCCTCCGGCCATACCGGGCCTGGGGACAAGCGCTGGTTTCTCGTTCATTCTTGAGCAGCGCGAGGCGGGAGGCGACCCTCAAAATTTTGAACGGGTAATGCAGAATTTCCTTGCTGCCGTAAACAAGCGGCCGGAGATAGACAGGGCATTTTCCTTTTTTACGGCGCGAACGCCCGCATATCAGCTCACTATCGACCGGGAAAGAGCCAAAAGGCTGGGCGTATCGATATCGGATATAAACACTGCGCTGCAAACCTACATGGGCAGCACCTTCGTGAACGATTTCACCATTTATGGCCGTAACTTCCACGTCGTCGCGCAGGCCGACAGCAGCTACCGTACCGATATTAAAGACATCAACCAATATTTTGTACGTAACCAGGCCGGAAATATGGTGCCGCTAAGTTCGGTGACATCTTACAAGATGATCCAGATAGCGCCGCTGATCTCCCATTTTAATCTTTTCCGCTCGGCTGAGATCGATGGCGGTCCGAAACAAGGCTATAGCAGCGGCGACGCTATTGCAGCGTTAGAGCAGGTGGCCGCACAGACACTGCCGCAAGGGTTTGGTTACGAATTTTCGGGCCTGAGCCGCGAGGAAATTTTATCAGGATCAAAAACAGTCTATATTTTCCTGCTGTCCGTTAGCTTTGTGTTTCTCTTTCTCGCGGCCCTTTATGAAAGTTGGTCCGTGCCGTTTTCGGTATTGCTCGCTGTGCCGTTGGGCGCGTTCGGCGCGATCTTGTTCCTGACATTTAACCAGCACCTCGATAACAATATCTATGCGCAAATCGGTCTCATTACGCTTATCGGTCTTGCCGCTAAGAACGCGATCCTGATCGTCGAATTCGCCAAAGAGCGTGTCGATAGGGGCATGGAACTGGAAAAAGCTACGCTTGAAGCAGTCAGGCTGCGTTTACGACCGATCATCATGACCTCGATGGCTTTCATATTCGGTGTCCTGCCGTTAGTGTTTGCTTCAGGAGCGGGCGCCATCGCCCGTCAGACGATAGGATGGACGGTGTTCGGGGGTATGCTCGCCGCTACATCGCTGGCCATATTCATCGTGCCTGTGCTGTTCTTCCTGATCACCAGGTTTGCTTATGGGAAAGCCAAATTGGCGGAACTGCAGCGAAATTATAAGCCGGACCCTGAGCATGATCCGCAGGTATAAAGTGAATTTCGAATTTCGAATGTTCAATTTCGAATTTTTGGATTGATTTAAGCGTCAATTTTGAATTTATTTGATCGTTGCAAGTATCACATTCGAAATTCCAAATTCGAAATAAATTCGTGGCTCACCGTTTGGTTGCCAGTACAAGTGACTTTAAAAAAGGGCAAAATTTCCTGCAAAAAGCTACAGATTTTGATTTTTCCGGCATTTTCTTCCTTTAGCATGTGCCTTTTGAACTTGACATGAAGCCTTCAGCATAATGCCGGCAACTGAGCCAGTTGACTAACAATAATTTAACGGGTTTGTTACTTTTCTTTTATGTTAATCAATAGTCTGTTTATTGAAACAAATTGTCGTTAAATTATATGAAAATCGTTCAATGGCAAAGTATTTGTAAATGGGGCGGTATAAATACCTATTTACTAACTAAAGGACTAACAACGATGAAAAAGACAATCAAATTTTTAGCAATAGCTTCGACAGCCGTATCTATGTTTTTTGCAACCACTGTTAAAGCACAAACACCAGTTCCGAGCAAGTGGCGCTTTGGAATAGGCGTTGAAGGCGGCATACCGACGGGTAATGCCAGTAATATTTCAAATTTTGAGCTTGGCGGTACCGCCCGTTTACAATATGGGTTCAGCAAAGATCTCGCGTTAACCCTTACATCGGGTTACTATAACTTCTTCGGCAAAACCTATGAATCGACAGTCACCGGTCCCTCTTCGACAACCACGGTAACAATTCAGGGCCGTTCGCTGGGTATTATCCCCGTTAAAGCAGGACTGAAATGGTTCTTTA
>JAFDZL010000394.1 GCA_018266935.1 Bacteroidota bacterium
ATGTAAACTGTTTCACCACCATCCCTGAACTATTCATAAAACGGATATTGTAAGAGGTGATATCGGCCAGTTGATTTTGAATCGCCACGTTGATCGTATTTACCGCAGGGTTGGGGTAAACCATAAGGTTATTGCTGGTGAGGCTGTTGCTTTGATAAGAGAACTGTATGTCAATGACGTTCGAATAGGTGATTGTATTGTTGATGTCTTCCTGTTTCAGCCGGTACATATTCAGCCCTTCAACCGGAGACTGATCGAGGAGGCCGTAAGTGCCCGCGCCGCTGCCTGCCGCACCGCCGATCACGCTGTACGTCTTGCCGCCGTCGGTGCTGCGTTCAACGCTGAAGCTGGTATAATTGCCCTCATTTATTGTATTCCAATTGACTTGCACCTGCTGAGCGTCATGCACTTTAGTCGCGGCAAAATTCAGCAACCGGTAAGCGTAAGCAGGGTTCTGCCTGATTGAAAGCATAAATCTGTTGTTGCCATAACTTGCCGTATCCGCCCTGTAAATGTTGAAGCTGTAACTGCTGTATGTCCGCAGGTCAAGAGAATCGTTTTTATACTTGTCTATCAGCCACACATCATATAAGCGCGGCACCGAAACGATATCTTTCAGGGACAAAACATAAATACCATCTGTATTGGCGCCGATGCTGAGCTTTACCTGCTCAGCCTGCAGTTTCGGTAACGGCATGCTGTGTATGGCAGCTTTAATATTGTCCTGGGACAATCCGGCCAGACTCACAACACCATATCCTGTCCGGTATGGCGCATCAAGGTTCACATTATAATCTGTGCTGGCCCCGGCGTTGAATTTGAGCACGGTTTCATCGGCGTTGGCTGTATCCTTTGACAACCTCAATCGAAGGTATTGGTTGGCCGCCGCATTTGCCGGTGTACCCATTAAAAGACTACTGCCGGTATTCTGCGTTGATGTTTTTGCGTTTTCGGTAAACGTTAACGATGCGCCGGTTGCGGTGGCAACGACAAAAAATCCTTGGCCGCTCACGATAATGTTTGTAGCGTTATTGGTGCCACCCACGCCCCCGCTTCCTGCAATATAAGCGCCGAAATTATGGCTGATCGGGTCGAGCATGTATATGGTTTTACCTACGTTAGTGAGGCTTATCCCGCCGGTTTGCGAGCTATCCCAGTCGATAGAACTCGGATAAGGATTCCCAACCAGGTTGAACCCTGCATAAGGTGATGCGGCAGTATAGCTCAGATTGGCGGAAGATGGCGTGAACCAGTCGCTGACAGTAACGCTGCCGTAGTTGATGCTGCCGGTAGTACTCATGGTTACCGTTTGCGGGACGTAAGTTGTCTTTGTTTCATTTGTAAAGCTGGTTGCGCCCCTGTTTCCCCTGAAAAAACATAGGAAGCCGTTGCCAACAGGAATATTCGTGGTCGGATAGGTCGTATCATCCATACCATAGATTGGGTCGGTGGTGATGTCGTTTATCCCCCTGAAATTGCTGCCCGTGAAAGTGGTAAAAGTCGGGTTGGTCAGGTTTTCCCGGTAAAGATAAAGGCTTGGGTTCGCCGCAGCCGTATTGTCAAATCCGCCCGTTGTTTTGGTCGAGGTGATATATATATAATTTTTTAGATAGCTGATAGAATAATTCGTGCCGTCGGTATTTACCGGCGACGAGAATAGCCGGTACCCTCTATAGGTACTGCTTCCCCCGGTTACATAGCGTTCCACCGTAAACGAGCCGGTTATGGTCGAAGTAGCCGGCACGGCTGCTATTGATGAGGTGCCCGTAGAGGAAGATGACAATGTGAATGTGCCCGAATTGGATAACTGAGAACTTGCGGCAAGTGACACTATTCCATTGGATGATATAGTCAGCGAACTGCCCGACACCACAGACGATGAACCGCCAAGGCTGATTGTCCCCGGTCCGTTTATCGTAGCCGTAGTCGAAGATTGCACACCCATGCCACTGCTTACTGTAAGGGTAGCACCGGAATTGATAGTAAGCGTAGGCGTGTTATTTGTCCCGAAAACCAGGGCTTTCACCGTGGTGCTGGCGCTTAACGTAGGTTGCGAAGTTCCGGTATAGCCTGTAACGCCAATCTCGGCTGTTTCGGTTGACGTAGGTGCATGTCCGCGGCTCCAGTTAGCGGTATTTGTCCAGGTGGAATTTATACCTTTCCATGTATTAACGGTTGGATTGGTACACGATAATATAATCGTAGTGCTTGAACTGCCGCTGGTATTATAAGCAGTGATCGTATAGGTAGTTGATCCGAATGTACCGGTAGGTGTGCCGCTTAGTATGCCTGTCGTAGCGTCAAAGCTGAGGCCTGAGCCAGGGGTCGGGCTTATGGTATAACCCGTAAGGCACATTTTGCGAATGTTATTCCCGCCACCGCATGATATATAGCCATATCCGTTCGCGTCGATATACATATCGACCGGGGCGTAGAAAGTTGCGGCTGTGAGCGTACCATCGGTATTGCCTGCCGTGCCCCCCGAACTGCCCGCAAGCAACGATACCACACCGCCCGAAGTCATCAGCCTGATCTCGTTATTTCCGTAGTCTGCTACGTAAAAATTGCCCGCTGCATCCATGGCAAGTCCGGCAGGGCCGTTGAACCTGGCGCCTGTCGTGGTTCCGTTTGTACTGCCGCTTGTGCCAAACGTGCTGCCTGCAAAATCGCTCGTTGTTCCGGTTGGCGGTATCTTTCTTATTTCGTTGTTACTGTAGTCCGCAACAAAAACGTTGCCCGATGCATCAACCTGCACATCTATCGGATTGTTAAACCGTGCATTCAGCTTATTGGAGTTGTTGGTTCTGCCCGCCGTTCCCGATCCCGCGTAAACGCTGCGAACACCTGATGACGTTATTTCGCTGATCTGGTTTCCATTCTGTTCCGCTACGAACAGGTTGCCCGATGAATCAAAGCAGAGCCCGGCCGGCCCGTTACACCCCGTAGCAAAAGTTGATACGACACCTGCAGGTGTGATCTTCCTGATCACATTATTATTAAAATCACCGACATAAATATTCCCTGACGCGTCGATGGCCATACCTTCAGGGCCATTGAACAGTGCCGACGTGCCCGTTGCGTCCGTATATCCCGCAGTACCGGATGTACTGCCGGCAAAAGTCGTAACCACACCCGACGGGCTGATCTCGCGTATTACGTTGTTCGTATAATCGCCGACGTACAGATTGCCGGAAGCATCGCCAACTATATTTTGAGGGAAATTAAAGCGCGCCGATGTGCCTGTCGCGTCCGTATAACCCGACGTGCCTGCCGTGCTGCCGGCTAACGTAGTCACCTGCCCGTAGGTTGTAGCCGGGACCGAGCCTCCGCTGTTTGCCGGAGAAATGGAAAACGGAACGCCAACCAAAAGCGCATTAGTGGAAGGAGTATAGGAAATAGCTGGCGCCTGCGCTGAAACGCGGCTTAGGGATAAACTAACGGCAAATAATAAAACTCCCGAATACAGTAATAATCTTTTCAAAACGGCACGGTTTTAGGCATTCGGACCCGAAAATAAACAATTTGTGCGACAGTTTTTTTCTTTAGATGATGGGTGTTAGTTGCTGACAGCAAGCTTATTATTCAATGATTAATGCGGTATTTCTTTAGAAGAAATATATGTAATTGAAGACGCTCGCGTATTTAATATTTTTCTCTTGGATTAAGTTTTTTAATAATTAAGCATTTTAAATTTGACGGCCGGATATTTTAGCTTATGGTGTCGGGTTGACAAAAAGTGGATATGTTGAAAAATAGTTCATTTTAGAACCCGGGAACGGCCTGTTTTATAGCTTTACAAACCTGGCGCTGCCAACTTCTGACCCATTTTTTGAAGAAAATACTTTAATGATATACGTACCGGGTACAAGGTTACTTACGCTGGTCTGCCAGGCGGTTTCTGCCATTGATGCCTGCATTACCTGAAGGCCCAGGCTGTTGGTGATCATCACCCGATAAGGCCCGGATTGCGCGAGAGGGTTAATTATATTTAGGTTTATGACGGACGATGCCGGGTTAGGATAAACACTAATATTATCCGCGGTCAGCCCATTGCTTTGATTGGCGTACGAAATCGGAATAACATCGGAATAGCTTATCGTCCCGTTAATATCCTCCGATTTAAGGCGGTAAAGATTGTGCAGCGCAGGATAATTGTCAAATACACCGTAATCCCCAATGCCGGTAGCCGGCGCACTCCCGGCAACTGTCCAGGTTTTCCCGGTATCGGTGCTGCGCTCAATCGTAAAGTCAGTGTAGTTTTCTTCATTTTCCGTCGTCCAGCTGAGCTGCACCCGGCGTGTGGTTGCCGTATTCGCTTTCACGGCCGAAAAGCTGAGGAGGTGATAAGCCCGGGCCGGATTTTGCCTTATTGCGAGGTAAAATCGCCTGGCCCCGAAAGAAGCCGTGTCATTTTTCAGTATGTTGAAGCTGTAGGTGGCGTTATGCCGCATGTCGAGCGAATCCTTTTTGTAGGTATCAATCAGCCATATATCGTAAAGCTGGGGCACGCCAACTATATTTTTCATATTGAGTGTGAAAATGCCGCTGCTTCCGGCGCTGACAGCCAGCGGTATTTTTTCGTCGCCTGTGGGAAATGGCCTCATATTGATCGCGAGTTCAGTATTGTCACTCGATATGCTTGCCAGGCTAACAGTGCCATATCCGGTTTTATATGGGGCATCGACCACCGGATCAAACGCGGTTTTGGCGCTTCTGTTGAAACGTATCAGGATGTCATCTGTATTGACGGAATCCTTCGCCAGTTGCAGGCGCAAATATTGACCGTTAGCCGATTGATCGGCAGGTTTACCCATAAGGAGGCTGGCGCCGGTAGCCTGGGCATTGGTTTTGGCCGACTCATTGAATATAACCTGGGCGAGGGTGCTTGACGCAACTACAAAAAAGCCCTGGCCGCTTGATATAATATTAGAAGCATTATTGGTGCCGATGCCACCGCCTCCTTTCACATATGCGCCGTAATTATGACTTACCGGATCGAGTACGTAGATAGTAGTTCCTATAGCCGGGCCATAAATGCCGCTGGTTGGTACCGTGGATTGAAAGGTCTCCCAGTCTATAGAGCTCGCATATGGGTTCCCCACCAGGTTGTAACCCTTAACAGGCGACGACGAAGTGAAACTAAGCGTTGACGTTGATGGCGAGAACCAATTATGCACTGTAACCGATTGCTGGTTCAGCGTACCGGTGGTGCTTAGGGTAACCGATTGCGGGACGTAGCTGGTTACGGTTTCGGCGGCGTAGGATGCCGAGCCCCGGTTACCCCTAAACCAGCACAAAAACCCATTGCCCACAGGGATGTAGTATCCCGCGCCATCTATGTCCAGTGTGTATTTGTATGTGGGTGCATTATTGATGGTATTGATCCCCCGGTAATTACTGGTTAAAAAACTATTGTAAGCCGGCGTCATGTTCTCCCGGTACAGGTAAAGCGTTGGGTTTGCGGCACTGGTATTGTCGAACCCGCCTGTCGTTGTGGTAGCGGTAAGGTAGATCGAGTTTTTTAAGTAATTGATGCTGTAAACATTGTTAAGGTAGGTATCGGTACCGCTATAAACAGGCGACGACATCAGCCTGTATCCGCGATAGGTAAGACTCCCCCCGGTAACATATCGCTGCACGTTTACATTCCCGGTTATGCTTGCCGTTGACAGTATGGCCGCTACGGTTGCAGAACCAGAGGCATCCGATTTTAACGTTAAGAACCCGCCGGCCGCAAGCGACGCGGTACCGCCCATGGTAAGAACGCCGGTGCTTGTTACATAAAAGCCGCCCGTGCCTGCTAAGGTCTTTGTGCCGGAGTTTTCAACTGTTACATTGTTGAACGTTGTTCCCGACGCGCTGTTGTCGGTAAGCGTTTGCGCGCCCGCTTTGTTAAAATATACGGTACCTGTACTTGCGGTAAAGGTAGCGCTGTTAGTGTAGTTCGCATTGAAAAACACGCTCCCTGAACTACAGGTAAATGTACCGCCCGTGTTATTTGAGAAGTTTCCGTTCAATGTCGTTGTACCCCAGCCGCAGGTAAAAACAAAGTTGTTCGTAACCGCACCTGTATAGGTCATATTTTCGGCATTTTCGAGTATGCTGCCGCTGTTCGTCGTGGTACCCGTAATGGTGGTGCTTGCCGATCCGGTGTAACCGTTTATGGTTGCGCCGGCATTCACCGTCAGATTTCCGCCGACACTTACGGCCCCCGACCCTTCATCGACGATGCAGGAGTTGGTCCAATCGCTGCTCACGGTAACCGAAGGGTTATTGGTATAAAGATCTACCGTCCCGCCCGATGTCGTTAATGCTCCGCCAACAGTGAGGCTGCCGCCGTGGACGGTTTTTGCCGCCGCGGCGCTCAGGGTAAGGTTGGGATATACCGTAGGCGATGTGTTGATATATGAGTCGGAGCTGTTATAGACTACCTGTGTGCCCGATGTCGCTTCGTAGTTTACCGTGCTTGCAGCGACCGTGCCCGAACTGTTTACAAAATCGATCGAGGCGCCGGTGGCGGCGGTTATTGGGGAAGCACCTAAGAGATTGAGTGTGTTCGTGCTCGCACCAAGGTCCATGTTGTAGTAAGCATTATTCTGGATCGTCGTGCCAAAACCGTCGGTTTTATTTACATAAGCGGAGTTGGTCGTAACAATATTATTGACCGTGAGCGTACCCGAATTGAGATTAACAACCGGGTTATTTACCGCATAATTTTGCGTGTTGAATACAAAAAGGAATGTATAGGTACCCAACGCGGAGCTGGTTGTATTGAGCGTTAGATTTCCATTTACCGTGAGGGTCGGGATATTGCAATTGACGGTTGTTTTATTTGTTGCCGGCAGATTGCCCCCAAAAATAACATCGCCGCTGGGGCTTGGCGGCGCGGTGTTGTCTCCCACGGTAAGCGATGCGCAGGTCAGGGCGGCGGTACCACTGCCGGTAATGGTGGTGGTAATGCCGCCGTTGGCGTTGTTATGGTCCTGCGTTACGGATCCCGTTACCGCAAGTGTTACACCTGTGTTGACCGTAAGCGTCATCGAGCTGCCGTTATTGTCGCCGAATTCTATCGATGCGATACTTACGGAAGCAGAAAGTGTTGGTTGATTACCCCCGAAGGCTGTTACACCGATACGCACAATGTCGGCCGACCCGCTTTGGCCGGGCCAGGTGCTTGTGCCGCCCGATCCCGAACGCGTCCAGTTGGCTGAATTGTTCCAGGCGTTCGAACTGGTTCCTTTCCAGTCGAAGGTGTAGGCAGCAGCTGCATTTGAAATAAAGATCAAAACAGCAATTACGGTTGCTATTCGCAGATTAGTGTTCAAGTTAAGTCAGTGGCGTTATTATCCTATTATTAGATGATAATAACTGACGGCCTTATACGGGGCCACTTTATGTGGAGTTACTCAATGGGCTAAGAAACAGTTTATTAAAGCCGTAGCCTTAAATATTAACTTTGAATACTATTTAATTAACCTTATATTAAATAATTGTGACTAAGAAATAATTATACGTTAAACAATAATTAAGAATAATCATTAGGTAGTGTGTTTTAGATTGAAATAATTTTAATTAATTCGATTTCTGTAACGGAATTATTGCAATTCCCATCACTTTTAATTGAAATTTTAGGCGCTGAGATTAGCGACTTCTGATATTTATCCCGCAAAAAAGCCGGCGTGATCTCTCACACCGGCCCGATCTGATATAGCAATTAAAATTGTTTCAGTCTGATAACTTATAGTTTCACGAACTTGGTTTGCCCGATGATGCTATTGTCCCTGTGGTCCGTTACCTGTAGCAGGTATGTCCCGGTAAGCAGGTTGCTGATGTTATCGTGCCAGTTGGTGTCCGTTACCCGGGCAAATCTGACAACCATTCCCGTGCTGTTGGTTATCCGGATATCATAAGTTGTTTTAACAAATGATTTTGGATCGAAGCTCAGGAAAATGTTATTTTTTGCCGGGTTCGGGAATAAATTCAAACGGGTTAAGTTGACGTTATTGCCAAAGGACACATCAACCGGGTTTGAATATGTGACGTTGTTATTAAAATCCTCCTGTTTCAGGCGATACAGGTTGCTGCCCTTATCCGGGTGACGGTCAACCAGGCCATAAGCGCCGATGCCGGCCGATGCCACGCTGCCAATTACGCTATAGGTTTTCCCATTGTCATTGCTTCTTTCGACGGTGAAATTCGTATAATTTTCTTCATTTTTTGTCGTCCAGGTCACTTGTGCCTGGTGGCCGTTGCCGGCCTTTTCCGCATCGAAGCTCAGCAACTGGTATGCCATCGCCGGGTTCTGCGACAAGACCAGCTTAAAGCGGTTTGCGCCGTATGTAGTGGTATCGGCTGCGGTAATCGTAAAGCTGTAAGTATCGTTATTGCGCAGGTTTACCGAATCTTTGGTGAAAGCGTCTTTAAGCCAAATATCATACAATTGGGGTATGCCGGTTAGCGTTTCCATTTTAAGGGTATAGGAACCACTGGCTGTCGCGCCAACTTTCAAACTTATCGTATCGCCCATTTTTCCCAAAGGCAGTTGATTGATCGAAAGCGGTATGTTATCAGAAGATAACGAGGCCAGGCTCACCTTACCGGTACCCGTGCGATAGCGCGCGTCTTCCGTAATGCTGAACGCTGTTTTCGCATTCGGACTAAAGTTGATCAGCATTTCATCTGTATTTATAGAATC
>JAFDZL010000395.1 GCA_018266935.1 Bacteroidota bacterium
CGTCGCAAAGAGGGCTTTTTCAAATTCCATTAATTTCATTCCCTCTTTATGCGCAGCATAGAGAGGGTGACCGGCCGCGAATGGCGGCTACGGTCGGTCCGAAGGACTCCGTTGGAGGTGAGTTGACGCCGCCAATGCATTACCGCCAGTGGCGCTTCATTATCGACTCACCCGGTCCCCCGATAGCTATCGGGGGCTTCGCCGACCGCCCTCTCTCCGCCTTCGTCGCAAAGAGGGCTTTTTCAAATTCCATTAATTTCATTCCCTCTTTATGCGCAGCATAGAGAGGGTGGCCGGCCGCGAATGGCGGCTACGGTCGGTCCGAAGGACTCCGTTGGAGGTGAGTTGACGCCGCCGATGCATTACCGCCAGTGGCGCTTCATTATCGACGGTCAACTCCAAATAGGACAGAGTATAACATCCAAACAAAAAACTCATCAATCATGCTTTCGTCCGAAACTTGCAATCCGGCCATTTGTCCTGGCGCCGGGAACGACCCGGCTCCGCTCATTTGATCGCCAGGCCGGTGATCCGTAAAAACCCGGCGACGTGCTTAGCCAGCTTCACGCAATCGTCATGCGCCTGGTCGCAGCAGCAGCTGATGGTCATGGCATTATCTGAGAGGCTTACCACGGGGGCCGAGCCATGTTCTTTGCAGGTGTAATTGTCCTCAAGCACGGTCTTGAGGTAGTTTATAAAGGGTTTTTGGTCGCGCACGGACGGATCAGCAAAATTGCCGCTAAACATAACCGAAAGGATAAATACGGAGCACGTATAAGTACGCGGATTTTTTACGTGAATGGTGAATGAGTGGATAGTCAGGGGAGTGGCAGTAGCAGTGGCAGTTTTATGGACGGTCAATGGTGAATAGTGAATATGCAAGGCGGTATAGCCAATCATTATAGCGCCGGATAGCTGCGGAAATACCGCCGGTCGGCCGCGGTTTCTGAAGGGGCTATGTACACTAAGCCTCATTGTTCCGCTTCTCCGCAGGTGAAAACGGCCGAAACGTGCGAAAAGTGGTTGAAAGTGGTAAAAAGGTGAATTTTGGTCGATTTTGGGGCGATTTTTCTTAAGAAACGGAATTAGAAGGACGTGCTGTTAATGAGCGCGTTAGCTAAATCCTGTTCACGAAAAGGCCTGAGTTTATGCAAATTCGACCCTTAGTGTAAATTGCCAAGTTCCTGAACCCCTGGTATTTAATGGTTGAAGAATGCGCGATAGGCGCGTGAATGTGAACGGTTAGTGTTAGTTGATTGAGTTAAGTGGTTGATTGAGTTAGATTAAGTTGATTAAGTTAGAATGATGCAACCTATTCAACTCAATCAACTTAATCTAACTTAATCAACCCAAAAAACATAACTTTGCCTTCTCAATAAACACACCATGTACACTACGTTAAAACCGGTGCTGGAGAAGGAACTGGCCGAAATAGAAAAAGCCGGGCTATACAAAAGGGAACGCATCATCACCTCGCCGCAGGGCGCCGATATTACGGTGATGGGCGGCAAACACGTGATCAATTTTTGCGCCAACAATTACCTGGGGCTGTCCAGTCACCCGAAAGTGGTGCAGGCCGCCAAGGATACGCTGGATACGCACGGTTACGGCATGTCGTCGGTGCGGTTCATCTGCGGCACGCAGGACATCCACAAGGAACTGGAGCGTAAGATCGCGAAGTTTTTGGGTATGGAGGACACCATCCTGTATGCCGCCGCTTTCGACGCCAACGGTGGTGTTTTCGAACCCTTGTTCAACGAGCAGGACGCCATCATCTCCGACGAGCTGAACCATGCTTCCATCATCGACGGCGTGCGCCTGTGCAAGGCCCGCCGCGAGCGCTACAAGCACGACGACATGGCCGACCTGGAAGAAAAACTGAAAGCCACGCAGGACTGCCGCCATAGAATTATTGTAACCGATGGCGCGTTCAGCATGGACGGTACCATCGCGCAACTGGATAAAATATGCGCCCTCGCTGAAAAATATACCGCTTTGGTGATGATCGACGAGAGCCATTGCTCGGGCTTTATGGGCAAAACCGGTCGCGGTACGCATGAGTACCACGGCGTGATGGACAAGATCGATATCATCACCGGGACCTTAGGCAAGGCGCTGGGCGGTGCGTCGGGTGGTTTTACTTCGGGTAAAAAAGAAATTATCGATATGCTCAGGCAGCGGTCGAGGCCCTACCTGTTTTCGAACACGCTGGCGCCGTCGATCACGGGTGCATCCATCGCCGTGCTGGACCTGCTGAGCGAAACCACCGAGCTGCGTGACAAGCTGGAGCGCAACACCCAATACTTCCGCACCAAAATGACCGAGGCGGGATTTGATATCAGGCCGGGCGTTCATCCTATAGTGCCCGTGATGCTGTACGACGCGAAGCTGTCGCAGGAGTTTGCCGCCAAAATGCTGGAGGAAGGCATTTATGTCATCGGGTTCTACTACCCGGTGGTGCCGCAGGGCAAGGCGCGTATCCGCGTGCAAATATCCGCCGCGCATGAGCAGGAGCATCTGGATAAGGCGATTGCTGCGTTTACTAAGGTGGGGCAAGAGTTGGAGGTGCTGAAGTAACGGATCACAAAAATCTTACGTACAAATTTGTTATGTTTGTACGTACAAGGAGGTAATATGAAATTGACCTTGAATATTGAACCTGATTTGATAGAAAAAATCAAAGAGGTAGCCAGGAAAAAAAATATAAGTCTTTCGAAAGTGACGGAAGCTCTTTACAAAAAAGAGGTGGAAAAAGTGAAGGAACCTTTCAGGATGAAGAACGCGTCTGAAATATCGGACTTTATAAAAAGCATAACGATCTCTGGCGATCCGGTTCCTGATTTTGATCATAAGGCAGAGTATCACAAGCATCTTGAAGAAAAATACGGCTTGTGAAAAAAGCGTTTCTTGACAGTGATATTCTGTTGGATGCTTTATTAAAGCGGCCAATGTTTGATTTGCCGGCTCTCAATGTACTAGCTTTAGCGAATCAATCGGATATTATAGCAGTCACTTCGTCGCTGGCATTTATGAACGTACATTATTTCCTGCATAAATATGATCGCCAACGCAAGATATCATTATTGAAGACGCTCAGATCAATTGTACAAATTGTAGAAATTGGCGAGGATGAAATAGACATGGCGTTCAATAGTAAATTTGCGGATTTTGAGGATGCCGTTCAGTATCAGTGTGCGATGGCCGCCAGAGCTGACGTTATTTTAACGAGGAACACTAAAGATTATAGACACTCAAGTATCCCTGTAATGACAGCCGAACAATTTCTAAAGACACTATAATGCAAAACAAAATAGATCAGTATTCCGCCGAGATACAAGCCGCTAAACCGGCCAATGCCGATGAACTGGAAACGTTCAGGATCAAATACCTGGGTACGAAAGGTATTATCAAGGACCTTTTCGAAGAGTTCAAAAGCGTAAGCCCCGAAGAAAAGCGGGTGCTGGGCAAGGTATTGAATGAGTTTAAGCAGGCAACGGAAGCAAAATACCATGAATTGAAGGAGCGCCAAGAGTCAAGAATCAAGAGCCAGGACAATGACATGGATCTTACTCTTCCCGGTGATGGGTTTGCTTTGGGTTCAAGACATCCGTTGTCGCTTACGCGTATCGAGATCATCGATATTTTCAAACGCCTCGGTTTCGTAGTGGCCGAAGGGCCCGAGATCGAAGACGACTGGCATAATTTCTCCGCGCTGAACTTCCCCGAAGAACATCCAGCCCGCGACATGCAGGACACCTTCTTCATCAAAAAGAACAACGGCAAGGACGATATTGCTTTGCGCACGCATACTTCTTCCGTACAGGTGCGCATGATGGAAAGCGGCAAACCGCCGTTCCGTGCCATTATGCCCGGCCGTGTCTATCGCAACGAGGCTATTTCGGCACGCGCGCATTGCTTCTTCCACCAGGTTGAAGGGCTGTATGTCGATGAGAACGTCTCTTTCGCCGACCTGAAGCAGACGCTATACCACTTCGTGCAGGAGCTCTACGGCGAAGGCACCAAGGTTCGCTTCCGCCCGTCCTACTTCCCGTTTACCGAACCGTCTGCCGAGATGGACATCAGCTGTACCATTTGCGGGGGTGCCGGCTGCAGCATGTGCAAGCATACCGGCTGGGTAGAGATACTCGGTTGTGGCATGGTTGACCCGAACGTTTTGGAGAATTGCGGCATCGACAGCAAGAAATACACCGGCTTCGCGTTTGGTATGGGTATAGAAAGGATCACCAATTTAAAATATGTGATACGCGATCTGCGTTTATTCTCTGAAAACGATGTTCGCTTCCTGAAGCAGTTCCGTACCGAGATCGTATGATGCGTAAATGGCTGTTTGCGGCACTACTCCTGCTCACCTGCTTTGGCTGTGGTAAAAGCAGCGATGTGGTGCCCAATGTCGCCGTAAGTTTCGAGGCAAATGTCAACGATCCGCGGCTTGCGGCGCTCAAAAGTCCCGGTGGCGCTGTCATTATACCGGGTTACGGTGTAGCCGGCCTTTTGCTCTACCGCGAGGCCGACCTGAGCTATGCCGCCTACGACGCCTGCAGCAGCTACATGCCCGCAAAACACTGCGCCGTTACGCTCGACAATAATTCGCTTACCTGCACCGATCCCTGCAGCGGTTCAAAATTCTCACTTATCGACGGTACGCCTGTCAAGGCTCCTGCCACACGCTCGCTTAGGCACTATAGCATAAATGTGAGTAATTTTGAGATATTTGTATCTAATTGATACATGGAAGCCGATAAGATCAAAGAAAGTATTAAACGCGCCGCGCAGGATCTGTTCCGCAAATTCGGCTACCATAAGACCAGCGTCAACGAGATCGCCAAACGCGCGCGCATAGCCAAAGCCACTATTTACAAGTACTTCGACAGCAAAGAAGCCGTATTGCACGCCCTGCTGATGGACTACATCAAGGTGAATGTCGATGAACTGGTGCACGGCAACCCGGGCGAGATCGACGAGGAAAAACACCTTAATAACCTCATCATGAAAACATGCCGCCTGTCATACACCGTGTGCAACGAGTTCATCGGCTGGGATTTTATACGCGAATCGGCGAATTCGCAGGAGTTTCTGCGGAATTTGTCCAATGAGCTTGAGGATATGCTTGTCAGCTCATTCATGCAGTTAGGCGGCCTGCGCAAAAACGAGCATTACGCCAACCGTATCCGCTTCCTCATCAAATGCAGCAAAAGTATTGTCTTCAGTTTCGCATTCACTTCTGTCAGCGATTCCGATGTGCGCAAGAATTTTGTATCCTTCCAGAAAGAGATATTGCCTTATTTGGTGAAGGCTGCTATAGCCGTAGAGTGATTTCGAATGTCGAATGTTCAATTTCGAATTTAAGATCACAGCACAAAACTTTAGATTATTCACTATTCACCATTGACCATTCACTTACCGTATTCCACTTTCCCAATCTCACCCCACGTCACCAAATAAACTCCTTCAGCCTTCAGTAGGGCTTTAAATTCGTCGCTTGTAGCGTAGTCATAATCCTGCTGGCGCCAGGCGCTGCCGTAAGCCGGGTGTTCGGTACAGACAGCCCGCAGTTCGTCCTCATCAAAACCCAGGTGAAATATCAGTTCGTTCAAACCGGGTTTCAGATTTTTGATGCTGTAGTTGTAAAAGTTTTTCCACTTGTCGGCGGGCGTCACCTGGTAGGCCATAATAAAATTATCCACGATAATGCCCGTAGTATCGATGGCTGGAATTAACTTCGGCGCAACCATTCGGATATAGCTTACCGGCTCCAATACCGGCAGCTTATATTCTTTACCCACACGCTGGAACATCTTCATCAGCTCCGGCGAGGCCAGTATGCTACCCATGTGGTTATCCAGGTGGGATATACGTATTCCGAAAGCTTTCGCTTTTTCGATCTGCGCCCTGATCTCCTTTTCCGCCTCATCCACCTTTGCATGCGCCCCAAAACCCTCCACCGAATCATATAAATAGCCGTTTTTGTCCAACAGGCTCGGTATAGCCGACGAAGGCGCAACGCCCTGCCATTTATAGTTTTTCCATTCCGAGGTAAGCGAAAGATGAATTCCCCAGTCCATTTCTGGGTGCTTTTTGGCAAATGCGGCTATCTCCGGGAACCAGGGACAGGTGACCATGATACTGGCCGAATTGATGGCGCCTTTTTCATAAGCCAGCATAATAGCCGAGTCGGCGCTGTGCGCAAAACCGGCGTCGTCGGCGTGGACGATCAACAATTTGGCGTCTTTCGGGTAGCCGAGCTTTTGGGCAAGGTTTTTCGGCTGCGCGAAACTTTGAAGGCCGAAAACCAGGAGGGCAGCAATAATCGTAAGTCTTTGCATAATTGGCGGGAATGATTTGACAGCAATATAACTTTTTTAAGCTTAGCAAAGAAAGGCAGCGGCTTGCTTTAGTCAATAAATATATTTAAGTTTAACATCAAGATACAC
>JAFDZL010000396.1 GCA_018266935.1 Bacteroidota bacterium
CAATGCCGGGAACATCCAGTATCCGCTTACCGATGAACTTGGTTACAGTGTGATCATAGTGGCAGCCCGCGCAAATCGCAAACGTCAGCTCTTTACCCCGTTCAAAAGCTGCTGACGACGTATTTGCGGTGTAGTTTGATTTAGTCGTATCAAACCTGGTCTTACAACCGATAATAATGACCGGAGATAGCAAGGTGAGTGCGATGAACCAGAAATACTTTTTCATGGCTTTCAGAATTGATGCAGACGGAACAGCCTGAATTACAATAACAAAGTTAATGTATCAGGTTCACGCTGGCTGCATTTTTTTAAAATATTTATAAGGCGAAGCCATAAGTTATCCTTAATGCAACGAAACCGTAGCTATCGCCGTTGCCGGAGAAATTCTCGTACCGACCGCTGATATCCCAATGCGAGTTGGCCCAGCCCAGCCCGGGCGTCCAGTCAAACCTTGAAGGGCCGAATTTGGTGCTTGATGCTTCTTCGGCAAAGCCAACTTCTCCGCCGAAATAAATGCCGGGCGCAAAAAACCATTTAATACCCGCTTTTAAAGGGATAACGCCGTATCCCTGGTAGCGCGTGTTCGCCCCAGGTATCATTTTAGTGAAAAAGTGGTCGGCGCCTGCGGTCAATGTAAGCGCAAAATTGTTGTTGATACCGTATTGTAAACGGGCATTGCCGCCGAGAATAAAATTGGCGCCGATGGTAGCGGAACCTGTCGGTACCCCCGCATCAACTCCCAGCCCAAGCCTCCAGGCATTCGCAGGCGTGGTTTGCGCCCATGTTTTCAAAGGGACAAATACCAGCGTGGCCAATAGCGCGGCCGCTAATGATCTGAATATTGTTTTCATGGCAGTGATTATTAGAGTTATTAATAAATACTGCCCTGAAAGTCAGCCTGGTTGCCTTGAAATAAAAATATTTTCTATTTAGTTAATAATTTATTGAGCGGAAACACTGTTATAAAATATAAAAATTTGTAACTTAGAAATCTATCTTGATGACAACATGCCGTTTCCAGGTATCCTTTAGCCGAACTTAATTTAGGTATTGATCCTTTTTTAAAAAGTTAAAACAATCGGTAGTACAACGTGTTAGACAAAACACTGCTGCCGTAACCTTTTGCGAATTCAGTCCGATGTTTAACGCAATAAGCCCTGAGTTGAGAGCTGAAATGCTCGACCAATTGCCGGTACCTGTGTACAAGTGCGACAGGGAGGGATACGTTATATCCTATAATCAGCCGGCGCTGGAATTGTGGGGTAAAAAACCCGAACCAGGTTTGTCGCGATACGGAGGTGCATGGAAAGTATTTGATTCTGCCGGGCAGCCGCTGTCCCCGGATAATTGCCCGATGGCTGTCTGCCTCGCGGAGAAAAGACCTGTCAACGGCGGGCAGGTCATCATTCAGCGTCCTGACGGAAGTCGGCGGCGGGTACAGTCGCATCCTGTTCCGTTATTTGATGAACACGGGGAGCTTACCGGTGCTATCAACACACTTGTTGACATTACCGAAACCGTGCACGCTGAAGAAAAACAGGCTCGCCTTGCAGCTATCGTTGATACGTCAGACGACGCCATCATCAGCAAAACTTTAAATGGTATCATCACCAGTTGGAATCGTTCTGCCGAAAAGATGTTTGGCTATACCGAACAGGAAGCTACTGGCAAGCACATTACCATGATCATTCCGCCCGAACGTTTGGCTGAGGAAGAATACATCATAGGCCAGATCATCAATGGCAACAGGGTGGATCATTTTGAAACCATCCGGATGGCTAAAGACGGGTCGCGGATACCCATTTCGATCTCGGTTTCCCCGATCGTGAACAAGGACGGAACTATCATCGGCGCTTCGAAAATAGCGCGCGACATCAGCGAAAGAAAAAGGGCTGAGGGCCAGAAAAATGATTTCATCAGCCTGGCCAGTCACGAACTGAAAACGCCGCTCACCTGCATAACCGGATACCTTCAGATCCTCGACCGGCTCACCGACGATGAGAAAAGCAAGAAATTTGTCACGAAAACCCGTCAGCAGGTGAACCGGCTCATACAACTTGTCTCAGACCTGCTTGACGTGTCAAAGCTCGATGCGGGCCGGCTGGAAATTTCGAAAGAGGTATTCGACATCAATAAAGTACTGCTGGATACAGTCGAACTTATCAGCTATTCGCAGCTGACCCACGAGATCGTCGTAAATATACCGGGTGAGCCGGTGTACGTTGATGGCGACCCTCAGCGCATCGAACAGGTTTTTATCAACCTGTTTACCAATGCAGTGAAATATTCCCCAGGCGGAGGCAGAATCATTATTTCGCAGGAGTGCAAAAACGCCGGGGTTCTCATACGCGTTGAAGACTTTGGGATAGGCATTCCGGAAAATAGGGTCGATGAAATATTCACAAGATTTTACAAAGTGGATGAATTTAACCGGAACCTGTCAGGGCTCGGAATAGGGCTTTACATCTCTAACCAGATCGTGGAAAAACATAACGGAAAAATATGGGCGGAAAGTGAATTCGGCAAGGGAAGCGTCTTTTATGTTCTGCTGCCAATCGTTGCGCCACCTTTAACCCAGGACTATATAACTATTGATCATTTAACCGCTAACAAAAAACAAGTGCAATGAAAGACATTGTTTTAGATGACCTTCTCGAGGAAACCGAGGTCATGCATTCAAACGGTACCGCCGATCCGCTGGATCTGAAAGAGTTGCTGCGTGTGCTGTCGCTGGTTAAAAACGGCAGGTTAAACACGCGTATGCCCGTGAGGCAAGCTGGCATCAATGGCCGTATATGCGAGGTGCTGAACGACATCATCGATATGAATGAGCGTTTGGTAGCAGAAATATCCGAAGCTGAAAAGAACATTGGCAAAAAGGGAAACTTGTCAAAGCGTATTGAGCTGGCGGATGCGCGGGGTGATTGGGCCACGGGCGTTTCTTCGCTCAATAACCTGATTTCGGACCTGACATCGCCCACGCTCGAAATAGCGGGTATGATCAATTCCGTGGCCAATGGCGACTTGTCCAAGCAGATACCGCTCGAGATCAGCGGGCACCCGCTCAAAGGCGAGTTCCTGCGCATAGCCAAAGAATCGAACCAGATGCTTTCCAAGCTCCGGTTGTTCTCGATGGAGGTAACGCGGGTGGCGCGCCAGGTGGGTTCGGAAGGAAAGCTGGGTGAGCAGGCCAAGATCAAAGGTGTTGCCGGTGTTTGGGCCGAACTAACTGACTCGGTAAACCAGATGGCCGGTAACCTGACCGACCAGGTGCGTAACGTAGCAGCGGTAACGACGGCGGTGGCTAAAGGCGACTTGTCACGTAAGATCACGGTGGAAGCCAAAGGCGAGATATTGGAGCTGAAGAATACGATCAATACGATGGTTGACCAGCTCAACTCCTTCTCATCCGAAGTAACCCGTGTGGCGCTGGAAGTAGGTACCGAGGGTAAACTTGGCGGCCAGGCGAAAGTGCCGGGTGTCGCCGGAACGTGGAAGGACTTAACGGACTCGGTAAACCGTATGGCCGGTAACCTGACCTCGCAGGTGCGTAACATTGCCGGTGTAACAACGGCCGTGGCAAATGGTGACTTGTCCAAGAAGATCACGGTAGACGTGAAGGGCGAGATGCTTGAGTTGAAGAAGACGATCAACACCATGGTGGACCAGCTGAACTCGTTCGCGTCCGAAGTAACGCGTGTGGCCCTGGAAGTAGGTACAGAAGGTAAGCTGGGCGGCCAGGCGCGTGTAAAGGGCGTCGGCGGTGTGTGGAAGGATCTGACAGACTCGGTGAACCAGATGGGCAGTAACCTGACCGACCAGGTGCGTAATATAGCCGGTGTGACGACCGCGGTGGCGAAGGGTGACTTATCCCGGAAGATCACGGTTGATGCCAAAGGCGAGCTCCTGGAGTTGAAAAATACGATTAATACGATGGTTGACCAGCTGAACTCCTTCTCGTCGGAAGTAACCCGTGTAGCGAGGGAAGTGGGCTCCGAAGGTCAGCTTGGTGGCCAGGCTAACGTGCCGGGTGTAGGTGGTACCTGGAAGGACTTAACGGACTCTGTAAACCAGATGGCCGGTAACTTGACAGGCCAGGTGCGTAACATAGCCGAGGTGACGACAGCGGTGGCCAAAGGCGACTTGTCCAAGAAGATCACAGTGGACGTTCAGGGTGAAATGCTCGAGCTTAAGGTGACCATTAATACGATGGTTGACCAGTTGAACTCCTTCGGTTCGGAAGTGACCCGTGTGGCGAGGGAAGTAGGTTCGGAAGGGCAGCTTGGCGGCCAGGCCAACGTGCCGGGTGTTGCCGGTACCTGGAAGGACCTGACGGACTCGGTAAATAAAATGGCCGATAACCTGACATCCCAGGTGCGTAACATCGCGGAAGTAACCACGGCGGTGGCAAAAGGCGACTTGTCGCGTAAGATCACGGTAAATGCCAAAGGCGAGCTCCTCGAATTGAAGGATACGATCAATACGATGGTTGACCAGCTTCGCGGTTTTGCGTCCGAAGTGACACGTGTTGCGCGTGAGGTAGGTTCGGAAGGTCAGCTCGGCGGCCAGGCCAATGTGCCCGGTGTGGACGGTACCTGGAAGGACTTAACCGACTCGGTAAATAAAATGGCCGGTAACCTTACCGCTCAATTAAGAAATATAGCCGACGTTTCCATCGCTATTGCGAATGGCGACTTGTCGAAAAAGATCACGGTTGACGTGCGCGGCGAGATCCTGCAGCTGAAGGAAACCATCAATACGATGGTTGACCAGCTTCGCGGTTTCGCATCCGAGGTAACGCGCGTTGCACGTGAGGTGGGTACAGATGGTAACCTCGGTGGACAGGCCTTTGTGCCCGGTGTTGCCGGCACGTGGAAGGACTTGACCGACTCGGTGAACCAGATGTCGAGTAACCTGACCGCCCAGGTGCGTAACATCGCCGAGGTGACGAAGGCTGTGGCAAGTGGTGACTTATCGAAAACTGTAATCATCGACGTAAAAGGCGAGATCCTCGAGCTCAAAAATACGATCAACACGATGGTGGACCAGCTGAACTCGTTCGCATCCGAAGTAACGCGTGTTGCGCGCGAGGTGGGTACGGAAGGTAAGCTTGGCGGCCAGGCGCACGTGAAAGGTGTGGCCGGTACCTGGAAGGATTTGACCGACTCGGTGAACCAGATGGCATCGAACCTTACCGGCCAGATACGCGGTTTGGCAAAAGTGGCCACCGGTATCGCCAAAGGAAACCTGAAGCAGCGGCTTTCCATCAATGCGCTCGGCGAGGTGGCCCAGCTGACGGATACCATCAACGAGATGATAGACACGCTGGCGGTGTTTGCCGATGAGGTGACCACTGTTGCGCGCGAGGTGGGTGTGCAGGGCCGTTTGGGTGGCCAGGCCAGTGTGCCAGGTGCCGCCGGCACCTGGAAGGACCTTACCGAAAACGTGAACCAGTTGGCGCAGAACCTTACCGTACAGGTGCGTTCGATCTCTGAAGTTGCATCGGCGGTAACAAAGGGTGACCTGACCCGAACTATACGTGTGGACGCCAAAGGCGAGTTGGAAGCACTAAAGGATACCATCAACCAGATGATCGCCAACCTGAAAGACACGACGCTCCGTAATCACGAACAGGACTGGCTGAAATCGAACCTGGCAAAATTCGCCCAAATGCTGCAGGGCCAGCGTGACAGGAACGCCGTTGCCAACAAGATCCTTTCGGAATTGGCCGAACTGGTGAACGCCCGTTATGGCGCATTCTACATTTTGGAACAGCGCGACGCCGCCGACGAGGGCGTGTTAAAACTGTTTGCCGGTTATGCGCAAAAGAGCCGCAATAATATCAGCCAGGAATTTGAATTGAGCGAAGGCCTGGTGGGTCAGTGCGCCAAAGAAAAGGAACGTATCAGGTTATCGAACGTACCAAGCGAATACCTGCAGATCA
>JAFDZL010000397.1 GCA_018266935.1 Bacteroidota bacterium
ATCGTCATCGGTTCGGTTATCGGCAGCAGTATTTTCATGAAGCCCGCTACCATGGCGGCGCAGTTAAGTTCGCCGCTGATGCTGTTGGCGGTATGGGTGGTCGCCGGCGTGGTATCCATGTTCGGCAGTATGATCAACGCCGAGGTCGGTTGCGCCATGCCCGAAACGGGCGGCCAGTATGTTTATTTCCGGTACATGTATGGCAACTTTTTTGCCTACCTGTTTGGCTGGTCGTCCTTTGTCGTGATCGATACCGCTTCCATATCAGGTATCGCGTTTGTTTTCGCTCAATATTCAGAATATTTCGTTCATCTGCCCCGGTTCTCGCCTGCCGTTGAGCATACGATACCGGTCGTCCTTCCCTATATCGGTCGGTTTTACTTGCTCGAAAATATTGGCGTAAAAGTTGTTGCGGTTTTGCTCGTGGTCGTTTTTTCCTGGGTTAATGTACGGAGTGTAAAGGTCGGCGGCGCTGTACAGGTATTTTTTTCGGCATTGAAGATCGCCGCGCTGGTATTCCTGATCGGCGTTATTTTCTTCTCGGGGCAGGGCCACACGGCTAACCTGGTCGAGGCCTCCCCGAATTTCAATCGTTCTTACTGGCATCAGTTCACGGCTTTTATCGCTGCAACTACGGGTGCGCTTGCCGCTTACGACGGCTGGAATAATCTTGGTTTTATCGGCGGCGAGATCAGGGAACCGCAAAAGAATATCCCCCGCGGGTTGATGCTCGGCATGCTGTTGTGTATTATCCTGTACGTTCTTACGACCGAGGCTTACCTGTATATGATGCCGGTTGATGAAATGAAAAATTCATCGCTGGTAGCATCGGATGCTTTGTACAAGATCATGGGCGTTGCAGGCGGAGGGCTGATCGCCGCGCTGGTGCTGCTTTCGACGGCGGGCTGCACCAATAGTAATATCCTTCCTTGTTCGAGGGTGATCTTCGCCATGTCTCAGGAAAAGAATTTTTTTCAGTTTGCCGGGAAGGTCAATCCCAAATACAACACGCCGTCAAACGCGCTATGGTTGCAGGCTGCCTGGGCTACTGTCCTGATACTCATCGGCTCGTTTGATATGCTGATGGATATGTTCGTCTTCATTACCTGGATATTTTACGGTTTTGCGGCCTATGGGATATTCATTGTACGGCGAAGAATGCCGGGCAAACGTCCTGGTTACAGGCTAAAGGGTTATCCCGTCCTGCCAGTCATATTTATATTGTTCTCAACGTTGTACGTCGTTATCACGCTCTATAACGATATTAACGATTATATCGCAGGCCGCAGCCATGTTATCGTATCTGTATTCGGACTTGTACTTGTCGCAATTGGAATACCTTTGTTTTGGTATTTCCGGCGGAAACAGCTCAGCTGAAATCCTTACTTTTGTGCTATGAAAGCAATCGTACTGGCATTTGGCATTGCAAAGGATATTTTAGGCGGGCCGGATATCACGCTTGATTTTCCCGGCAATACGACTGCAGACCTCAAATCTGTATTGGAAAATCAATTTCCCCGGCTGAAACAATTGCGGTCATATATGGTCGCGGTAAACAACGAATACGCCCAGGATTGCACAGTGCTTACAGAAGCGGACGAGATTGCGATCATTCCTCCCGTAAGCGGCGGATGATCGTCGCACGCCAGTAATTGAACGTGTCTGAGTAGTATGATTTACAATAACTATACAAATGATATTTGACTCTGCGTTCTCTGTGGCTTCTTTGTGGTCTCTGCGGTAAAAAATTAACCACAGAGATCACAGAGGTTTTCACAGAGGGCACTGAGATTTACTAACGGCAAAATTTTAATTTGCTGCTGGAGACGGGCCAACAAGCAACTCAATGACTACCCAAATAAAAATATCGGATCAGCCACTCGAAATTCAATCCTGCATCGATTGGGTAATGACCCCGCAATCGGGCGGCATCGACGTTTTTATCGGTACCGTACGCAACTCAACCAAAGGAAAAAAAGTGCTGCGCCTGGAGTTTGAAGCTTACGAACCAATGGCGATAAAAGAAATGGAGAAGATAGCTGCGCTGGCTTTTGAAAAATGGCCGGTTCAGAAATTATTGATCCATCATCGCACCGGTACACTCGAGGTTGGTGAAGTTCCGGTGGTGATAGCCGTTTCATGCGCCCATCGCGATGCAGCATTCGAGGCCTGCCGTTTTGTGATCGACACCTTAAAACAAACCGTTCCGATCTGGAAAAAAGAGGTTTTTGAGGACGGCGAAACCTGGGTAGCGGCCCATCCATGAACACGATTTAGGATTTTGCCGATAGACAGGATTTCTGTCGCTTTAAATTATCATCCCCCGATTACCGCTATCCCATTTTCGAGAGAATATACCTGAGCTTCCGGATATTTGAGTTTTATAATTTTTACTGCTTCAGCACTCCGGCTGCCCGTGGCGCAGTATAGTACTTTTGGGGGACCCTGGTTGAAATAATCCAAATTTTCTTCGATCTCGTCCAAGGGAATATGCTTGCCGCCGATATCGGATAAGTCGCGTTCCTGCAATGTCCGTACGTCGATCAGCTCATAGGAGCCGCTCTTAAGTTCTTCAAAAGCGATCGTTTGAACAGATATGGTAGCGTGCAACTTATTGATATTCGTTTTTGTAACCTCTCCTATTTTGATCACCCGGCTTTGCAGTGTTTGTGCATCGAAGACCAATACCTTTCCTTTCAGCAATTCGCCGGTTCCGGTGATGTATTTGATCACTTCGTTGGCCTGTATGCAGCCGATAATACCTGCCAGGGTTGGTATTACACCGCCTTCCGCACAGTTGGGTACCTGGGACGCATTAACTTCGGGATACAGATCGCGGTAATTGGGTGAATATCCGCCATTTTCATTCTTTACATTCCAAAGCGCGACCTGGCCTTCGTATTGGTAGATCGCTCCGTATGCCAACGGCTTTTTTAATAGGACCGCAGCATCATTCAATAAATAGCGCGTTTCAAAATTGTCCGTACCGTCAACAACAATATCGTATTGCTGTAAAATGCCGAGTACATTATCAGAGGTGATCTTTAAAACATGAGTAGTGATCTTGATACCCGGATTTTGCTTTCGCAAGCATTCAGAGGCGATTTCTGCTTTCCTTTGACCGGCATCGGACGGATTGTAAAGTACCTGCCGGTGAAGGTTACTAACAGAAACTGTGTCATAATCAGCAATACCGATCGTCCCTACTCCCGCCGCAGCCAGGTATTGTAATGCCGGGCAGCCAAGCCCCCCGGCGCCGACAACCAGCACTTTAGCCTGCTGTAACAACTTTTGAGCTTTCTCGCCAAAACCCGGCAATGCGATCTGGCAATTGTACCGTGTCCAATCAGCATCCATTACACACCCGCAATCTTTTGATGGATCACCCTTTTGATCTTTTCCAGTTCATCCGGGGTGTTAACGTTGGTGAGTGCAGCCGGATCCGGGGCGTCGAGCAGGCGAACAGCACTATTGATCAATACTTTCCTTGGGCAGGAATACCCTTGTGACAAAAATGAAAGCAGCGCAGGATAGCTCTTCGGCTCCCAGATCGTGATCAGCGGTTCCGGAAACTCGTCATGCGGACTGTTAAAAGCGGTTGCGATCTTTGATACATCACGCTGACCAATAAGGTAGCCGATCGTTTCCGCATCCAGCAGCGGCAGATCACAGGCTACTACCAGCCACGCGCGGTCAGGCTGTTCCCTGAAGGCTGAGAGGATCGCGCCGTATGGTCCCAGGCCGATAAATGTATCCTGCAGCACACTGTAGTTATCATCGACATCACTTTTCTGGTCCTCCCTGCAGGAGATAAACACCTCCCTGCAGAAAGGCTGCAGCATATCAGCCATGAAATAACGCTGTTCCTTGCCAAACCAGTTGACCGCTCCTTTGTCGAAGCCCATCCGCCGACTTTTGCCGCCGGCCAATATCAGCCCGTTCAGCACTGGTACTGCCTCTTCCAATTTGGTTCGGAAAAAGGATACGATCTTTTCGGTTTCATCCAGGCGATAAAGTGGTATGTCCTGCCATGTTGGTATTGATTCTTTGATAAAATCAAAGACGTCATCAGAAATTTCGGCAAGCAATATTAACTGCACATTGGTCAATTGATCCAATCGTTTCTGCAGCGAAGCCTTCTTATTTTCATAAATGATCACCACTTGTGCTTTCGCCTGCTGGTGGTTGCCGTTGACCAGCACCAGGTCGGCTTCAGTAAATCTTTGCCTTAACCCAAATGGTTTGGAAACCGAACCGTAATTGAACTGCTGATGATTACCCTGGTCGGTATATTCTAACCACGCTCCGTTAGCCATCCGTCCAGGTGGAACGATCATCTCATCATTGTGCGAACTATCGGCATAGGCACATTTATATTCAGGCGATAGCGCAGCGATGACCTTATCCGCAAGCCCCTTTATGTAAACACATGGCGCGCCGACAACGGCCCATTCGTTCCTGCCGAAATTGCCCAAAGCCGGTCTCTTCAGATCGGCATGTTTTTTATGTTCGCCTGAAGTCACGTTTACCTCCAGTCTTTTCCATCAATTTCGTTTCCCTGATCACAATATCATGGCTCAAAGCCTTGCACATATCGTAAACGGTCAGCGCCGCTATCGACGCGCCCACCAGAGCCTCCATTTCCACGCCGGTCTTTGCGGTAATGGTCGCAGTACAATCGATCACAACTTCCTGATGTTCATTCAAATGAACATCGATATGGCAGTTATCTAACCCCAGCGGATGACAAAGCGGTATTAGTTCGCCGGTTTTTTTTGCTGCCATAATCCCCGCGATGATCGCGGTTTGAAACACGGAGCCCTTTTTGGTTTGAATATCGCCGTTCGCAAATTGTTCCAGCACTTCAGCAGGCAGCGAGACGATGCTGCGCGCTGTAGCCGAGCGCCGCGAAACCTGCTTTTCGCTAACATCCACCATGGTGGCTTTTCCGCTTTCGTCGAGGTGTGTGAATGTCATTGTCAGTTAGTAAATGGCCATATTCGAAAAATATCGCCTCGTTTGAACTCCTGCCTTCCCATCGGCAGTTCCATAAAAGCGTCCGTATCCGCTAAGTTAGCAAAATCACCCGAACCATTTCCTTCGAGCGGATCGGCTAATAGTCTGCCGTCTTCGCCGAAGTGAAGCTTTACCTGTAAAAAATATTGCAATTCCGGTTTGAAGACAAAGTCCTGGTTCAAAACACCATACACAGGTTTTTCTTCCAGGCGAAGGCTCGTGTTCAGCCATGGTATAAAATAACGATGCAGGCACATGAACGTTGCCACCGGGTTGCCCGGGAAAGCAAAAATCAGTGCACCGTTTGAATGCTTACCAAACCAAAAGGGCTTTCCAGGCCGCTGGCTCACTTTATGAAAAATGGTTTTTACCCCAATTTCATCCAGGGCACGGGGGATGTAATCGAACTTACCCATGCTGACGCCACCCGTCATTAATATCACATCGTAATAAGCAAGGCAGTAAGCGATCTTTTCCTTTGTAATCTTCGGATCGTCGGGAATGTGCATCAGTTCGGATTGCAATTGATGTTTATTCAAAACCGACTGTATGGTATAGCTGTTGGATTTTCTGATCTGTATCGGCGATGGCTTCTGGCCGATATCAACCAATTCATCACCGGAAGAGACTATTACAACCCGAGGCAGTTTTTTGACCAGCAATTCCGTTTTTCCTACCGATGCAATAGTATTGATAAATGACGGCGTTATCAACCTCCCAGGAGGAATGATCAGCTCCCCCTTCTTTTTATCCGAGCCTTTCGGGTGCAGGTTCTGCCCTTTTTTTATCGCCGTAGCAAATGCGTATGCGTTTCCGTCCCTGATTTCAACCTGTTCATAAGGTATTACCGTATCCACCGACGCCGGCAAAGCAGCCCCGGTCATGATTTCGATACATTCGTTCGGCTTCTCAATTTCTACAGGCTCGTCCCCTGCTGCCTGTGTGGTTTTG